>DUOC01000151.1 GCA_012839065.1 Thermoanaerobacterales bacterium
AAAGATAATAGACCTTTTGACCCTAACTATCAATGGTCACCCACAAATTCTCATTAGTAACAGAATCTCTATGTGGTTGTCAAAGAACAATTTAATATTTTATTGACTTTTCATAGCACGTCTTTTTAAGTATATTATATACTTATTTAACTAAATTTACAGCAATAATTAATTTTTATTGATTATATATAATCGTTAAGGATCATACTTCTTAATAGCCTCCCATATTATACGTATGCATCAAAATCAGAGGTGCTGTCCTAGATATCATACAATATACATCCCACGCTAGATTACGGCAACCTATGTGTTTTCGCTGTAGTACCTAACCACCTCTACATAACAATATTAATATCTTTTCCACAACTTGCACATATACCATTCCCCGTAATACCAACAATATTCGCAAAATATTGTCTATCTATAAGCAATGCACCACATTGAGGGCAGTAAGTATTGTTCCGCTTACTTCTCACATTGCCCAGATAAACATATTCAAGATACTTAGAAGCCGTATCATATGCCCTCTCCATAGTATCCAATGAAGTAGCAGGTAGATCCATCTTGTAGTTCGGGAAGTACCGCGACAAATGGAGTGGTATATCTTTTCTGAGTGAAGCCAACCAACTACAGAGGGACTCTATTTCCTTTTCTGAATCATTTAGACCGGAAATAAGCAGTGTAGTCACTTCTACATGACAATTCTTATGTGCTAGTTCTACAGTTCTTTTTACAGGCCCAATATCCCCCTTTGTATACTCCTTATAGAATTCCTGACTGAAGCCTTTAACATCAATATTCATAGCATCTATATATGGCAGAAGCTCTTTTAATGGTTCTTCTTCTATAAATCCGTTAGTCACAAGGACATTTACAAGTCCTGACTCTTTTACTAATCGAGCAGTTTCGTAAACATACTCGTACCATATCAGCGGTTCGCTGTATGTATAAGCTATCCCAATATTCCCTTCAAAAGACTTTGCAAGTGAAACGATTTTTTGTGGAGTAAATTGAATTGTTTCCCTATCTTCTATTTGCGAAATCTGCCAATTTTGACAAAAAGGACACCTAAAATTACAACCGATGGTTCCTATTGAAAAAATTGTACTTCCCGGGTAAAAATGGTAAAGGGGTTTTTTCTCCATAGGATCAAGTCCATAAGAAGATATCCTACCGTAATTTGTTGAGTAAAGTTCCCCTTTAAGATTTTCACGTGCTCTACAAAAGCCCTTTCTGTTTTCTGCAATTATACAGTTTTGCGGGCATAAGAGGCATCTAATTTTCCCATCTGCTAAAACTTCATAATATTTTGCTTTTTCCATATATTATATCACTCCTAAAAGTGACGTATAACTTCAAACCTTTCCAATTCAAAATCCTCGTCAAGGCGTATTCCTGCTTTTTGGCACGCAATAGCTACCTGTTCTTCAGGGGTATCTACTCCTTCAAGATCTGGTAAAAGAAGCCCCGTCCTTGACCCCTTCCTCACAATTACTCCATAACGTTTCGGATCCAGTTCTTCAATTGATGAAACAGGTTCGGGCTCCAACAGAATATCTACTGAATACTCAAGATAAGGAAGCTCGTCTTCTCCCACAGGATAAAATCTGGGATCACCACAGCCTGCACTTATAGCATTCTCTATTATTTCCCTGGCAATACAGTCTCTGGTCGGAGCTATTGTTCCGATACAGCCTCTAAGTCTCCCATGTTTTTTTATCGTTACAAACGCACCTGCTTTTTTATTATAAAACTCATTCGGCAGCCCTTCAGGGGGGTCTATAATCAGCCCTTCCTTAACATATGTTTCAAGACTCTTCCTGGCAAGGGATACATATGGACTAGACTGTTTAATCGCTTTTCCTTTTCCGGACCCCTCGCCTTTAATCTTGAATTCTGCTATACAATAACCTACGCCAAAAGGCCCTTCATAAGAAAAAACTTCAGGTTCGATGTCAAGCCCATCCAAAGCACCCATAAGTATTATAATAGGCCTGAGCCCACACTCGCCTGCTTTATCAATAAGATTTGGATCCATATTCATAATATCTTCAATATTGTAATTCCTTAAGGCATTAACCAGTTTTTCATCGAATTCCTTCCCGCTGGGATTATAACCTGCTGGTGCATCAGGTGTTAGTCTGTGTGATAAATCACCACTGGCAACAATTATCCCTTTTCGCCCGAGGGCATCAAGCGATTCTCTCAAAACCTTGCCAAAGGTGTAAAGTTCTTCATATGGCAGTAGTCCCATTGTAATATGGACAAGCTTAAAAGGATTTTTAGTTTCTTTTGAAATAAAGTAAAAGGGTACTAATGTTCCATGATCTAATTGAACTGAAACGCCATAGCTCCTAGCGGTATTAGCATCAAGAGGAGCAGTTAAGATATCTTTTTCTTCTGCCTTTTCCATTATCGTCTCTACAAGTTCTATATCATTTATAAATGAGAAATCAAGACCCCTCACCCCGAAGTTTGTGAAATTACCATGGAGGTCTTCAGATGTAGAAATGCAGATTCCATCTCTAAAAACTGGCCCATGTGGGGTAATAACTATTATAGTATCAGGGTTATATTCATTAATATTTTTTGAGGCTCTTACAGCTGATTGGAAGGTACTCCTTATTTTTTCAACCTCCTTTCCCCCTATTTCCGGGATCATTATAGGCGGGTGT
>DUOC01000152.1 GCA_012839065.1 Thermoanaerobacterales bacterium
AGCGGATAAAACATCGGAAAAAGCAAAAGCCTCCGAAAAAAACAAACAAATATCATTAGCTGATGTAAAAACACTATGGGAAAATACAATCCTAAAGATAAAGAAAGAAAAGCTTCCACTCTATTGCACGTTATTAGAAACAGAAGCAGAACCTAAAGAAATCACACCCGGCGGTGTAATAAACTTTGAAATAAAAGGTTATGAAGGGCATAAGATATATATAGAAAATGAGATAGAATATATAGAATCAGTATTAAATGAAGGGAGAAAAGAATCTTTTAAAATAAAGATCCTCACAAAAGAAGAAAGCACCAAAAAGCAAGCAGCAGCCCAAAAAAAACAGGATGATATAAACCAAAAACATTCAGAAGAAGACAGCAGATTATTTATAGAACAAGTAAAGGAAATATTTCAAGGGTATGAAGAACTGATCGAAATAATAGAAGAAGAATGATCATCCCATTCCGGATAAATATATAATGCGGAAGAAAAATAAATCTAAAAAGGGGAGATAAAAATTATGAAAGGTATGGGCGGTATGAATATGGGAAAAATGATGAAACAGGTTCAGAAAATGCAAGATCAGATGCAAAAACTGCAAGAAGAATTAGAAGAAAGAACCGTTGAGGCTACAGTAGGCGGCGGAGTAGTAAGCGTAACAGTTAACGGTCAAAAAGAACTTAAAGAAATCAAAATAAGCCCGGAAGCAGTAGATCCTGACGATATCGAGATGCTGCAAGATCTGATAATTGCAGCAGTTAATGAAGCACTTAACAAAGCAGATGAAATGGTTGCTTCCGAAATGCAGAAAATTACGGGAGGAATGAAAATCCCGGGATTGTTTTAAGTATTAAGGGGGATATCTATGTCATATTATGCAAAACCAATAGCAAACCTTATCGAAGAATTTGCCAAACTCCCCGGGATAGGTCCAAAAACAGCACAAAGGATCGCATTCTATATAATTAACATGCCTAAAGACAGTGTAAACAGGTTTGCCGAAACCCTGTTAGAGGCAAGAGGGAAGATCCGCTATTGTTCAGTATGCGGTAATTTTACAGATGAAAACCCGTGCAAAATATGCTCCTCAAGGGAAAGAGATGCTACTACAATCTGTGTTGTAGAAAACCCAAGAGATGTGGTTGCAATGGAAAAGACGCGGGAATACAAAGGGCTTTATCACGTGCTAAACGGTGCCATATCACCGATGGACAATATAGGCCCTGATGACATAAAAATAAAAGAGCTGTTGGCTCGTCTAAAAGATAACACTATAAAAGAAATCATACTAGCAACAAACCCAAATGTAGAAGGAGAAGCAACAGCAATGTATATATCAAAACTCCTCAAACCCTTCAATATAAAAGTAACGAGGATAGCCCACGGTGTACCCGTAGGCGGGGACTTAGAATATGCCGATGAAGTAACCCTAACAAAGGCATTGGAAGGCAGAAAAGAGATTTGATAATAGGGTAGGGGGGGTCTCCATCAAATAAAGTCTTGTCATGTTTATTAATCTAATGCGACAATCAACCAATGCCTTGTCTCGGATGCACTGCCAAGAGCATTGTTTAAAAATGATATTATGCCGTGATTCTGATTTTAAAATAGAAAAAAGAAAGTTCCAAGTTGCTGTTATTGAGATATAGATAGTGGATAAATCCTTTTCTATATCTCTTTTTTGTATACATATTTCCTAATATATAGAAATTGCTTGTTTATTTATGTATAAAAATATATACTTATAATATAAGAAAACAATATGAAAATTATATAGAAATTGAATGGAAAGAGGGTGTTTACTATTGCTATCATAAAAACCTTCTATAAAAATCAAACGGAAGTTGCAGAAGCGATAAACTTTGTTATAGATAGCTATTGGGCTGATAAAATTGTAGAAGAGGAAATGATTCAGACGATCAAAGATATAATTAGGAATAACGACTCATTGTTGCATAAAAATGGTGATTACACCACAATTATAAAGCAACGCTCTGGGAAAAGAAGGTTGGAGATCGTATCTAGAATCAAGGAGGATTTATAGTTTTTTAATATAAGGAGCTTCTATAATACCACAGTAATTATTCGGAGGAAATAATCTAGAGGGGGAAAGATTAATGAGCAAAAGTTTTGAGAAATTAAGAAAGCTACTAGAAGAAATGTTTCAGCTGAATCAAGCTGATCTTGATTTTGGCATATATCGAATTATGAATTATA
>DUOC01000153.1 GCA_012839065.1 Thermoanaerobacterales bacterium
ATGAGCGAATCTGTTTTCCGAAGTGTATTTTGGCATTATACTGCAAGGAGGTATTGGAGCCGGCCCGGCAAGACAAGCAGCTGTTTATGCGGGTATACCGGTAGAAAAACCTGCAACAACTATTAACATACTATGTGGTTCGGGTCTTAGGAGTATTTCTTTAGCTGCACAAACGATTATGACTGGACAAAACGATATTGTAGTAGCCGGAGGTATGGAGAATATGACGAGAGCACCGTATCTTTTGCTAAATGGAAGATATGGTTACAGAATGGGTGCCGGGAAAATTGAAGACCATATGCTTTATGATGGGTTAATTGATGTATTTAATAATTATCACATGGGAGTAACGGCAGAAAATGTTGCAAAACAATACGGTATTACCAGGGAAGAACAAGATGAATTTGCATTAAGGAGCCAGCAGAATGCGGAAAAAGCTATAAAAAGCGGGAGATTCAAAGATGAGATAGTGCCTGTAGAAGTGCCGCAGAGGAAGGGCGCTCCCAAAATTGTTGATACAGATGAACATCCTCGATTTGGGACTACTTTAGAAGACCTGTCAAAACTAAAGCCGGCATTTTTAAAAGACGGCACTGTAACAGCCGGGAATGCATCAGGCATAAATGACGGTGCAGCAGCAGCAGTTGTCATGTCAAGAGAAAAAGCCGATCAATTAGGGCTAAAACCTATGGCAAGAATAGTTTCGTTTGGAGTTGCAGGAGTTGATCCTTCAATTATGGGCATGGGTCCGGTTCCGGCTACAAAACAAGCACTTGAAAAAGCAGGGCTCACAATAGATGACATAGATTTAATTGAGGCTAATGAGGCATTTGCTGCTCAATCAATAGCAGTAAGCAGAGAATTAAAATTTGACATGGAAAAGGTTAATGTTAACGGTGGAGCAATAGCATTAGGGCATCCCGTTGGGGCATCCGGAGCAAGGATACTCGTTACTCTGCTTTATGAAATGATCAAGCAGGATCTCCAATTTGGTCTTGCAACACTCTGTATAGGTGGAGGAATGGGCACGAGTCTCATAGTAGAAAGGGTTTAGCAGGATTTAACTTTTGATAAGGGGGCTAATATGTATGGATAGCAGGGCGATAATTGAGAGAGAATGTTTTTACGAATCAGGATTAGGGCAAACCAGAAAGAAAAGCGACAAAATTATTACTGTTAAAGAGGCTGCCAGCTATGTAAAAGACGGTTCCGTGTTAATGGTAGGAGGCTTTATAGGAGTCGGAAGTCCATTAACAATTATTGATCAAATACTAAAAAACGGCACAAAGGATTTAACCCTAATTGCTAACGATACAGTAGTTCCTGATAAAGGAACGGGAAAAATGATTGTTAACAAACAATTTAAAAAAATTATAGTGTCTCATATTGGCACAAATCCGGAAACTGGAAAGCAGATGAATGCCGGGGAACTGGAAGTAGAATTGGTGCCACAGGGGACATTGGCTGAAAGGATAAGAGCGGGGGGATCAGGGCTTGGAGGCATATTGACACCTACCGGCATAGGAACAGAAATAGAAGAAGGTAAACAAAAAATAACAATTAACGGAAAAGAGTACTTAATTGAATTGCCTTTAAGGGCTGATATCGCCCTTATAAAGGGGTATAGAGTCGATAAGAAAGGTAATATTTACTACAATAAAGCCGCCAGAAACTTTAATCCATTGATGGCGATGGCAGCAGATTTAGTAATAGTAGAAGCAGATGAAATAGTAGAAGTAGGTGAAATAAATCCCAATGATGTAGTAACACCGGGCGTATTTGTAGATTACATAGTGAAAGGAGGCAATATTGATGGATAAGAAAGAACTGCAAGCATTTATAGCCCGAAGAGTCGCAAAAGAGTTAAAAGACGGAGATGTAGTTAATTTGGGGATAGGGCTGCCAACATTGGTCGCAAACTATGTACCGGAAGGGGTAGAAGTCGTCTTCCAATCGGAAAACGGATTTGTCGGATTAGGGGCAGCACCTGAACCCGGGGAAGAAGATGATGATTTGGTAAATGCAGGTGGAGCCCACGTAACAATACTTCCGGGAGGGGCATTTTTTGATAGTTCGATTTCTTTTGCTCTAATCAGAGGTGGTCATGTAGACATAACAGTACTTGGAGCTCTAGAAGTAGATCAGGAAGGAAACCTTGCCAACTGGAAAATACCGGGGAAAATGGTGCCGGGTATGGGAGGCGCAATGGACCTGGTGGTAGGGGCAAAAAAAGTAATAGTAGCAATGGAACATACAGCAAGAGGGAATCCTAAGATACTCAAAAAATGCAACCTTCCATTAACGGCAAAAGGTCAAGTAGATATGATAATTACGGAAATGGGGGTCTTTGAGTTTACAGATGAAGGATTAATTCTTACAGAGATAAACCCGGAATTTACGGTAGAAGATATAGAGGCCGTAACTGAAGCCGATTTTAAAGTAAGTTCTTATCTGAAGAAAATGGAAGTTTAATTATAATCTTCAGCTTTAATGCAATAAGTAAATAGGGGGGATTAAAAATGTAGTACATATTTTTTCGTTTAAATTTTTCAATTTAATAAAAATTTAAATAAAAACAAAAAGGAGGTTCTAATGAAGATATGTTACAAAAAATAACTCAAGGTTGTGTAAACTTAGTACAAAAATATTTACCGGATGCATTAATCTTTGCTTTAATACTAACAATTATAGTGTTTATCATGGGTATGGGATTAACTCATCAAACCCCGCTTGCAATGACAGTGCATTGGTGGAACGGGTTTTGGTCATTATTAGCCTTTGCAATGCAAATGACATTAGTAATAGTAACGGGCAGCACATTAGCCCAAGCACCGGCTTTAAAAAAAGGTACAAAGGCTATAGCTTCATTACCTAAAAATGCAACACAAGCAGTATTTTTAGTATCATTGGTTTCTGCATTTGCCTGTTGGGTTAACTGGGGTTTTGGACTTGTTATAGGTGCATTACTTGCAAAAGAAGTTGCAAGACAAGTTAAAAATGTCGACTATCCGCTCTTAATAGCAGGTGCTTATTCGGGGCTTTTAGTATGGCATGCAGGGATATCTGCTTCTATACCACTGACGATAGCTACTTCCGGTTTAGGCACAAACTTTGTTGAACAATTAACAGGCAGTATTGTTCCAATAAGCGAAACTATATTTTCACCAATAGGATGGGTAACATCGTGGTTTTTAATTCTAACACTACCACTGGTAAACAGAGCTATGCATCCAAAGTTAGATAGTGAAGTAAAAGCTGTTGATCCAAGGTTGCTGATAGAAGAAGAAATAATTGAACCAGATAAAAGAAGTTTTACTACTGCAGAAAAAATAGAAAACAGTCCACTCTTATCAATAATAATAGGGGTAATGGGGATAGCTGCACTGGTTTATCATTTTGCTACTAAAGGTGCAGAGTTAGACCTAAACGTAGTAAACTTTATTTTCCTATTTGCATCAATAATATTACACGGAACACCAAAGAGATTTTTGGATGCCGTAACAGATGCAGTAAAGGGAACTGCCGGAGTTATTGTACAGTTTCCGTTTTATGCAGGAATAATGGGGATGATGACAGGGCAGAACGCAGAAGGAATGTCACTTGCTATCATAATTTCACAATGGTTTGTAAATATATCGACTGTTAAAACCTTCCCATTATTTACTTTTTGGAGTGCTGGTATAGTAAACTTCTTTGTTCCGTCAGGCGGCGGGCAGTGGGCAGTTCAAGGTCCTATTATGATTCCGGCTGCGTTGGAATTAGGTGTGAGCCCGGCTAAAGCATCTATGGCGGTTGCATGGGGAGATGCTTGGACAAACATGATTCAGCCTTTCTGGGCGTTACCGGCTTTAGGTATTGCAGGGCTTGGAGCACGAGATATAATGGGATACTGTATTATAGACTTGATCTACTCTGGGATTGTTATAAGTATTGCATTTCTATTATTGTAAATAAGTGTACAAAACTATAAAAGTATAGCATGATAATTTAGGAGTGGGGAGGGTATTATTGCCTCCCATTTTTTTCTTTAAAACAGCTATTGCATTTTGTTTTTGAACATGGTATTATATAAGAAATTAAATAGATTTAAATTCGATGAAGGGGAATAGTAGTCTTAATTAAAGGTTAAAGAGAGCCGCTAGTGGTGGGAATGCGGTACTGGATAATTTAGATGAATGGGCCCCAAAGAAGGTGCTGCGAACTTTAGTAGCGGTACACGGAATCCCCCGTTTAGAAAAGGATAGGATATCGCAATAGTATATATTGCCGTATCTAAAATGAGTGAGTTTTACATTGAGGTGGCATTAACATTTCATCCTGAGGGTGAAATGTTTTTTTATTTACTTGTTTTGCTGCTGATAGTAAAATTAATTTGGGTGGCACCGCGAAGCATTCGTCCCTTAGAAGATGAATGTTTTTTTATTTTATTAACCTATTAAAAGAAAGGGGAGATTTAATTGTCAAAAGAAGTAAAAATTTTATTAACAGAGAAGGAGATACCTAAGGCTTGGTATAATATTGCAGCAGATTTAAAAGAACCTTTAAGTCCACCACTTAATCCTGTAACAGGGGAACCTGTTAAGGCTGAAGATTTAAAAGAAATATTTGCAGAAGAACTTATAAATCAGGAGATGTGCAGTGATAAAGTCTTTATTGAGATACCTGATGAGGTAAGGGAGATATATAAATTATGGCGTCCAACTCCCCTTTTTAGGGCTAGGAAGCTTGAAAAGGAATTAGATACACCGGCACATATATACTATAAATATGAAGGGGTAAGCCCTGCAGGGAGTCATAAGTTGAATACAGCTGTTCCCCAAGCTTACTACAACAAAAAACAGGGGATAAAGAGGCTTTCTACGGAGACGGGGGCAGGGCAGTGGGGTTCTGCGCTTTCTATAGCATGCAGATTTTTCGGTTTGGAATGTACAGTATATATGGTAAAAGTAAGTTATCATCAGAAACCTTACAGGAAGATAATGATGCAGCTTAATGGTGCAGAAGTATTTGAAAGTCCCAGTTCAAGGACTAATGCGGGCAGGAAGATTCTGCAGGAAGACCCGCTTTCTAATGGAAGTTTAGGGGTAGCAATAAGTGAAGCAGTTGAGGATGCATTAAAAAATGAAGATACAAACTACACATTGGGCAGTGTACTCAATCATGTGCTTATGCATCAAACAATCATTGGGCAGGAAGCTAAAAAACAGATGGAAAAGGCCGAAGAATATCCTGATATTGTTATTGCATGTGTAGGGGGAGGAAGTAACTTCGGTGGGCTGGCTTTCCCTTTTGTGCGTGATAAGATAAAGGGTGAAAGTAAAGCTGAAATAATAGCGGCTGAACCAATTGCATGTCCCAGCTTGACTAGGGGGAAATATATTTATGACTATGGAGATACCGCTCATCTTACACCAAAGATGATGATGTATACACTTGGCAGCGGTTTCATGCCTCCCGGAATACATGCAGGCGGTTTGAGGTATCATGGGGCATCTCCTATAGTGAGCAAACTCCTTCATGATGGGCTAATAGAAGCAAGAGCCTTTCCTCAACTGGATGTTTTTGAAGCCGGAGTTCTTTTTGCCCGAACGGAAGGTATAGTTCCGGCTCCAGAGTCAGCACATGCAATAAAAGCAGCTGTTGATGAGGCACTAAAGGCAAGGGAAGCGGGAGAAAAGAAGACAATATTATTCGGTTTGAGCGGGCACGGATTCTTGGATATGAGTGCTTATGAAAGCTATTTGTCTGGTAAGCTCAAAGACTTAGAAATAGATGATGAGACAGTCTCAAAGGCTATTTCTGGTCTCAGTTG
>DUOC01000018.1 GCA_012839065.1 Thermoanaerobacterales bacterium
AGATCGATAAACCTGAAATAGAATTTGAAAATACAAACGACTTTAATTTTATTGATATGTATAAAAAAGCCGGAGAAAATCTTTATGATATGATTAAAAGTAAAGTATTTATAAAGGATGAACAAGAATGTTTTTATATTTATACGATAGGATATAATGGGAAATTGCAGAGAGGATTGGCTGTTTGCACATCAATAGACGATTATTTAAAAGATACCATAAAGAAACATGAACATACACTACATGACAAAGAGATGGATAGAATAAACCATGTAACTTATACAGGTGCACATACGGGTCCAATTATGATGACCTATAAAAAAGACTATGAGATATCAAGTATATTAGAGGAATGGATGAAACTACATGAGCCAGTTTATGATTTTACTACTGATGAGAATATCTCACAAAAAATCTGGGTTGTAAATGACAAAAGAACGATACAAAGACTTATTGATCTTTTTGCGGGGATACAATCATTATACATTGCCGATGGACACCATCGAGCGGCAGCTGCAGTCAAAGTAGGGCAAAATATGAGGCTTAAATTTCAAAATTATACAGGGTTAGAAGAATTTAATTTTTTTCTTTCTGTTCTTTTCCCTTCAGATGAGTTGACAATACTTGATTATAACAGATTGATAAAAGACTTAAATGGTAAAACATACAAAGAAATAATTAATGAAGTATCACAGAAATTCGAAATATTTTATCAAGGGGACAAAGTATTTAGACCAACAAAAAAACATACATTTGGTATGTACATTAATGGAAGATGGTATGGGCTATCAGCAAAACCTGGGAGTTTTGATGATGGTGATCCTGTTAAAAGTTTAGATGTTTCAATACTTCATAATAATATTATTTCAACAATTTTTGATATTAATGATCCTAGGAGAGATGGAAGAATAGAGTTTGTTGGAGGGATAAAGGGGCTTAAAGAACTGCAAAGGTATGTTGATGCAGGGGAAATGAAAATTGCTTTTGCACTATATCCGACATCAATAGAAGAACTAATGAATATTGCAGATACAGGGGATGTCATGCCTCCAAAATCTACATGGTTTGAACCTAAGTTAAGGAGTGGACTTTTGATACATTTACTTAATGAATAATCTTGTTAGAACCAAATTTGATTAATATAATGAAAAGTGATGTGCAATAATTATTTGCATATTTCTAAATCTTGAACTTTTCCATATAACACAACGGAAAGGTGGTGAATATGTGCCTCAACAGCAACTTAATGTTTTTCAGGATATAATGTCACCGGAAATTATTATGAATATTTTTAATGCATTAGATGAAGGTGTTATAATTGTAGACAAGGAATGCCGTATTGTATTTTATAATAGGACTTTATCCAGGCTTGAAGGACTAGACCCTAGCGATGTTATGGGGAAGTCTGTATTTGATATTTTTCCTTCTTTAACGCCTAGGGAAAGCACTATTTATCGAGTAATACAGACGGGTAGACCAATAAAAGATAGATACCAGCAATATTTTAACTATAAAGGAAAACTGATTAAAAACGTAAACACAACTTTTCCTATTGTAGATGATACAGGGCTTATAGGTGCAATAGAAATCTCAAGAGATATGTCTTTAGTTTTAAATCTTACAGAAACAGTTGCTGATCTTCAAAAAAGAACGAGCATTAAAGCTAAAAGTAAAAAAGGTGTTGGTCTAAGATATACCTTCTCTGATATTATCGGTAGTAGTAATAAGATCCAAGAAATAATTGATATTCTTCAAAAAGCTTCCAAAACAACTTCTTCTGTGTTGATTTATGGTGAGACTGGGACAGGTAAAGAGTTATTTGCTCAGAGTATACATAGCGATAGCCCGAGAAGGTATATGCCTTTTATTGCACAAAATTGTGCTGCTCTTCCTGAAAGCATATTAGAAAGTATTTTGTTTGGGACTACAAAAGGGAGTTTTACAGGTGCAGAAGATAAACCAGGTCTATTTGAACAAGCTGATGGAGGAACAATTTTGCTTGATGAAATTAATAATATGCACATATCACTTCAAACAAAGCTTTTACGTGTTTTGCAAGAAGGGGTTATTAGAAGATTAGGCGGGGTTTCGGATATTCCTGTTGATGTAAGAATTATAGCAACAACGAATGAAAAACCGTCAGAACTTTTAAAAAAAGGTAAATTGAGGCATGATCTATACTATAGAATAAGTGTAATAAATGTTGAGATACCTCCTTTAAGAGAAAGAATAAATGACATAGACGAATTAATAGATTTTTTTATAAAGAAATATAACAAAAAATTTGCTAAAAATATTACGGGGATTGAAGAAGAAGTAATAAATATCTTCAAAGAGTATAAATGGCCCGGCAATGTTAGAGAATTAGAAAATGTAATAGAAGCATTGATGAATTATATTGATAAAGGGGAAATAACGAAAAACCACTTAAAAAATTTGAATTTTGGTGCTTTTAAAGACTTTATAGAAAAAAACACAACTACTTCTCAGGAAGAAAATCTCAAAAAAAGTGTAGGTAATTATGAAAAACAATTAGTATTAGAAGTACTAAGAAGCACTGGCGGAAATGTAACGAGAGCAGCAAAAAAACTTAAAATAAAGCGACAATTACTGCAATACTATATGAAGAAATATAATATATCAAGGGAAGATTTTATCTGATAAAGATGATGATAAAAAGCTTTACACATACAGTAAGTAGGTGATTCCCATAAACAAACCACTATTAGCAAAAACACATATTATATGCAAAATTAATCTGCACTAACATTATAGATTCGCATAGAAAAAGGTCATTAGCCAATATTGTTTTGCTTTGTTTGGGTTTATATACAGCTTCTTAAATAAGTTTGTATATATACAGTTATGACGTAAATAATATGTTAAAAATAGAATATAAATGGTAAAGCCCCTATTCTAAACGGGGCTTTTAATAATTACTGATTTAACGAAAGGATTGACAAAATACAGTGTAGTGTTATATTTAGATCTTATTATTAAATTTTTGGAGCACATCTTCTAAATTCGGGGTACCAATTTCCTGCAGATAATATTCTACTCTGATTATGGGTTTATCTGTCTTTAATACTCTTGTAATATCGATAGGGGTGCCTGATATAATCAAATCACAATCAATTTGGTTAATGGTCTGCTCTAATTCTTTTATCTGTTTTTCACTGTAGCCCATAGCCGGCAGTACATTAGAGATATGTGGATTCTTTTTATATGTTTCAGCAATACTTCCAACAGCAGAAGGTTTTGCATCAACTATTTCTTTTGCACCATATTTTTTAGCAGCTACATAACCTGCACCAAAGCTCATACCGCCGTGGGTTAATGTGGGACCGTCTTCTATGATTAATACGCGTTTCTTATAGATTTGCTCCTGTTCTTTAACAAAAACAGGAGAAGCAGCTTCTATTACTACAGCTTCAGGATTAGCCTTTTCAATATTTTCTCTTACAGTATTTATGTCATCTGCATTAGCTGTATCAATTTTATTTATAATTACTACATCTGCCATTCTTAAGTTTGCTTCCCCTGGGTGAAATTGTAGTTCATGCCCTGCTCTAAGAGGGTCAGCTAGGACGATATGCATATCAGTATGGTAAAATGGGAAATCATTATTACCACCGTCCCATAAAATAATATCTGCTTCTTTTTCTGCTTCCTTTAGAATAACTTCATAGTCAACACCTGCATAAACTATAATATTGTTATCAATATGCGGTTCATACTCTTCCCTTTCTTCGATTGTGCATTTATGTTTATCTAAATCTTTATATGTAGCAAAGCGTTGGCAGATCTGCTTACTTAAGTCGCCATAAGGCATGGGGTGTCTAATAACCACGACTTTTTTGCCTATGTCATTTAATATTTTACATACTTTTCTTGTTGTCTGGCTTTTTCCGACCCCTGTTCTTGTTGCACATATTGAAATTACCGGTTTTGATGATTTTATGCTTGTAGTATCAGGCCCCATTAAGCGGAAGTCAGCGCCGGCAGCTAAAACCAAAGACGCTTTATGCATGAGCTCTTCATGAGAGATATCACTATATGCTAAAATTACCTGCTCTATTTTATTGTCATGTATTAATTCGGTTAATTTCTCTTCGGAATAAATAGGGATTCCGTTCGGATAGAGTTCTCCTGACAATACCGGCGGATAAAGCCTTCCTTCTATGTCGGGTATCTGTGTTGCTGTAAAAGCTATCACTTCATAATGTTTATTATGTCTGAAGTAAGTATTAAAATTATGGAAATCCCTACCAGCCGCACCCATAATAATTATTTTGGTTCTTTCCATTATAAATCCCCCTTAGTTTATTTTACTTATATTATTGTTAATATATAAATTATAGATGCAAAAAACATACCAAAACAAAAATAGAGCTTTTTGATGCATAAGTGAAAAATAAATTTGCACTTTATGCTAGTGCAAATAATTAGTATCAACTATGTTTACAGTTTTGATTATTTGTAATGAAATTAATTTTATTTACGAATCACATATTTTTTTAACTAGAATATCATAATTATTAGAGCAAAAAATATAATATTGTTACTTTTACGCAGTACTTTTAAGGAAGGAGGGGTTGCCCTTATTACTTAATAGCAAGTAGCAAAAGATAGGAGGTGAAAAGGTATATGACTTTTGCACATTGGCTTTATGTTTTAGGTGTTATAGCAGTAGTATTAACTATGATATTAAGAAGGAATGTAGTTATTCCTTGTGTTATTTTTACGTTTTTTATAGGATGGGTGTATCTTGGCAGTTTTATCGGTGGGATTCAAGCGTTGTTTAATTCAAATATTATTGCAGCACAAGAATTATTCAGCGTTTTTTATATTATTGCAGTAATGGTTGCGATGTTAAAATCGATTAGTGTAACCGGAGCTGATAAAATACTTGTAAAACCCTTGACTAAATTAATGGTTTCTCCTCTTGTAAGTTATATTGTTTTGTGTATTTCTACAATCATAATATCTTTATTCTTCTGGCCGACCCCTGCGGTTCCATTAATTGGTGCACTCCTTGTTCCTGCAGCAATTAGTTCCGGGTTGCCGCCTATGTTGGGCGCTATGGCACTTGCACTTGCAGGGCAAGGTCTTGCTTTGGGAGGAGATATCATTATTCAGGGTGCTCCAAAACTTACAGCAGGTGCTGCTAATATCCCTGTAGAAATGGTAACTTATAGAGGTGGTATATTGACTTTGATCACTGGTATAATTGCTATTTTCTTAGCTTATTTCATGAATAGAAAAGAGATAGCGGAATTCAAATCAACCGCTGAAGGCACTCATTTGGTTGAAAAAATATTGCCGGCGGAACAAGGTGATGAAGAATATGAGAAACCACAATACGCAAAATTCTTAGCTTGTTTGATGGTTGTTTCTATGGTTCTTGTAATTATATCGATGTTTGCTTTTGAGTTAAGAGGTGGAGATGCTTCTGCTTTATTAGGCGGTGTTGCTTTGCTAATTATGATGATCGCATCGTTAACGGTGTATGGAAGCAAAGGATTAGATGTTATGGCAGATTTTTTGGCGGATGGTCTTGTATTTGCTTTTAAAGTAATGGGGCCAATTATACCTATAGCAGGATTCTTTTTCCTCGGCAATCCGGAAACCGTTGTTAATATTTTGAATGCAAATGCACCGGGCTTCTTATTTGATATAGGTAAGACACTGTCTCAATTGATACCTCCAACTGGCATATTAGCTGGACTGGGCATGATGATACTTGGAGTAATTACCGGATTAGATGGATCCGGATTTTCAGGGCTGCCCTTAGTAGGAACACTTGCAGGGGCAATGGCAGCCGGGCAACAATCTGTAGCTGCTGGGCTGGGCGCAATTGGTCAGATCGGTGCAATTTGGTCAGGTGGTGGTACTCTTGTAGCATGGTGCTCTCTAGTTGCAGTAGCCGGTATTGTCGGAGTTTCGGTATTAGACTTGGTGAGGAAAAATTTTATACCTGTTGTTGTAGGACTTATTGTTTCTACAATATTTGGTGTGCTATTCCTTATGTAAATATTAACATGATAATATTCATATCCCGGAGGAAGTAACTCCGGGTTTTTTGTTTATTATAATACTTTTCTCTTATAAATGTAGTATAATCTTATTTATAAAAACTGATAATTTTCTGCTATAATATTTCTTACTAGGAGGTTTTTTTATGCTTGGTAATGTAAAAGCGGTAATATTTGATATGGATGGAACAATTGTTGATTCAATGTGGGTATGGGATGAGGTTGATATTAAATTTCTTGGTAAAAGAGGTATACCTGTTCATAAGGATCTCCATGAATGTATAAATGGGATGAGTTTTTCCGAAACAGCCAAGTATTTCAAAAAAAGGTTTAACCTTAATGATTCTATAATTGATATTAAGAATGAATGGACATTGTTGGCAGATGATTATTATAAAAATAGAATATCTTTAAAAAAAGGTGTTGATGATTTAATAAAGACTTTTTTTAAGAACAATTTTAAATTGGGAATAGGGAGCAGTAGCTCTAAACATTTTATAGAAATTGTTCTTAATAGATTTTTATTAAAAGAGTATTTTCATTCTATCAGGGTGTCATGTGAGGTGGAAAAAGGGAAACCATACCCTGATGTATATTTGAAAGTAGCAGAAGATCTATTAGTAAATCCTAAAGACTGTCTTGTATTCGAAGACAGTAAAGCCGGGGTTATAGCAGCAAAAAGTGCCGGAATGAAAGTATATGCTGTAGCTGATAACTATTCGAGAAAAGATTGGGACGAAATCAGGGAAATTGCTGACGGCTTTTTTGTTTCATTTAATGATGTTTTGTCTTATTTGCCTTTATAATATTCTTGTAATTCGAACAGCTCAGGAATGGTTACAAAGGTATAACCTTTTTTCTTTAATTCTTTTATAATAATTGGCACGGCTTCAACACTTCCAGTTAAATCTTGTTTAACATCACCAGCAGAATGCATAAGGATAACAGCTCCGGGTTTTATATCTGTTAATATGTTTTTGGCAATCTCTTCTTTAGGCAGGCTTCGCCAGTCTAAAGAATCTATGCTCCATAATATTATTTTATAACCTTCTTTTTTAATTGAATTGACTGATTTTGAGTCTAGTTCTCCATATGGAGGGCGAAATAATTTTGTTTTAATTTTTGTATGCCTTTCTATCAAATCATAATTTTGTTTTAAATCTTGCCTTATTTTTATAGAATCTGAATTAGTGAACTTATGATGTTGAAAACCGTGGCTGCCAATTACATGACCGTCGTCTACGATTTGCTTTAAAACTTTTGGAAATTCTTGTGCTCTTACGCCTGTTACGAAAAAAGTAGCTTTTACATTTTCATCTTTTAAATGCTTAAGGATCTTTGGAGTATAATTATCATCTGGGCCGTCATCAAAGGTTAGTGCAACTATATTTTCTTTTGTTTCTTTTATCCTATATACTACATCCGGGAATAAACGTGAGAGATCAGAGTTTTGTATTACTCTATTATCTTTTTCAGAACCATCTTTAAATGGTATAGTAGGCAGCCCTGATTCACCTTTTTTCGGTAAGGGTTTTGGGCTTGAAAAACTTCCGGGATTAAAATAAAAATAACCACCTAAAAATATTGCGGCAAGAAAAACAATAATAGTTATTCCGAAATAAATTTTCTTTTTCATGATTCCTCCAGGTTTATAAATTTTTTTTCATTAATATTATTTCTTATGAAAAAAGTTTTATTCATTTGAGAATGAGGAGGTATTATACTTGATAGATATTATGAAAATATATATGGATACCTATGAAAAATTCCCGTTAGGTAAAATATTTATTTGCTCTAATATAAACGGATTATGCAGGATTGGTATAAATACAAATTTCGAAAAAGAAGTAAGATGGTTGACGAACAGTTTCCATAAATATGATATAGTTTTTAATACAGATAAAAATTATCCTTATATTAATCAATTGGATGAATATTTTAGGGGTTACAGGATGAAATTTGATGTTCCTGTTATTCCTATTGGGACAGATTTTCAAAAGTCAGTTTGGAACGTATTAAAAGATATACCATATGGTGAAACAATAAGCTATAAGGAAATGGCAATAAAACTTGGTAACCCAAGGGCTTCAAGAGCTGTAGGACAGGCAAATAACCGAAATCCGATACCGATTATAATACCTTGCCATAGAGTTATAGGTTCTGATGGGAGCTTAATGGGATATGGCGGGGGCATAAACATAAAAAAGTATTTGATTGAATTTGAATCGAATAATTTACTAAAAAGGTCAAATATATCAAACTAATGTTGGAGGTAGTAATTTTATGGATAAGAAACGAAATGTGCTTTTAGTTTTTGGTATTATCGTGTTTATTGATATTATTCTATTATTATTTGTTCCGGGTTGCTCTCAAACAAAGTCTATAACGAAAAACGATTATGCAATGGGAGTATATGTAAAAATAACTGCTTATGGCAGAAGAGCAAGTGAAGCAATCGATGAGGCATTTGAGAGAATTAGAGAAATTGAAAATAAAATGAGTATTAATAAAGATACGAGTGAGGTAATTGAAATAAATAAAAAAGCAGGTAAGGAATGGGTAAGAGTCAGTCCTGGTACATATTATGTAATTAAAGAAGGTCTGAAATATTCGAAACTGACAAAGGGGAATTTCGATATAACAATAGGCCCCATTGTTAAGTTATGGAATATTGGTTTTGAAAATGCTCGAGTTCCTTCGAAAGAAGAATTATCTCTAAAAAAGGAATTAGTTGGCTTTGATATGGTAGCATTAGATGAAAATGATAATAAGGTAAAATTAAATAAAAAGGGTATGATATTGGATTTGGGAGGGATTGCAAAGGGGTATGCAGCAGATGAAGCTATATGTGTTCTAAAAAAACACGGGATAGAAAGTGCGATTGTAAATATAGGAGGTAATATTTCTGTATTAAATACGAAACCAGGGAAGATCCCATGGAGGATAGGCATTCAGGATCCGGGTAAAAAAAGAGGAGACAATCTTGCTGTGCTGTCTGTAGTTGATGAATCAATAGTTACTTCAGGCTACTATGAAAGATTTATAGAAGAGGACGGAAGACTTTATCATCATATATTAAATCCTTTCACAGGGATGCCTGCCGAAACAGGAATCTCCAGTGTTACTGTGATCACAAAAGAATCTACTACTGCAGATGCTTTGTCTACAGGTATTTTTGTTTTGGGATTAGAACAAGGCTTAAAAACCATTTCCGACATGGAAGATATAGAGGCTGTAATAGTTGATAATAAAAAACAAATATTTGTTACTCCTGGTCTTAAAGATAGGATTGAACTTACAAACAAGAACTATAAAATAATATTTACGGAATAGTAGTTTGTTGTACTGTTTTTTCTCTTTTGTTCATAACACGGGAAATAACATAAATTACAATAAAAGTCAATATTAAGCGTATTGTGATGATATGTAATCCATTGCCCCCGATAGCAACAAAAATAAGAGTATCTTCAAATACAGCATGGCATAAACAAAGAAATGCTGTAACAAGAAAGGTATCTTTTTTGCTTAAAATACCTTCCTCTATGCTCTGGATTATAAATCCAGCACCATAAGTTAAGCCAAATATTATTCCGATTATCAGTGGGAAACTTGCTTCTTTTTCAATCCCAAAAATTGTTGAAATTGGGTTAAAAATTGGGGTTATTTTATCTATAATGTTGAAATCTTTTGCAATTTGCATAACGATAATTAATGGGATTACTATAACAGCTATCTGAATAATTGATTTAGCACTGCCTGAAAAACCCTCTTTTAAAATAGTAAAAATTAATTCCATTTGAATAAGTCCTCCTTGTTCCTTAAAATTACGCAAAAATATTATATATTATACCTGCAATTATTCCTGTACCTATCCTTAAACATAGTATATGTGAAGTTTTAACTCCAATCTTTCTGGTTATTGCTGTTTCAACTATTAAACTATGAGAAAAAGATAATATAATTGCAATTGCTGTAACGTTTCTGGGAGATAAGCTCAAAGGTTTAGCAGCTCCTATTGCTGCGTATAAGTTCATGACATTTCCAAAAATAATTGGAACTGATGCCTCTCCCGGCAAACCAAAAAGTTGCATCAGTGGCGAGAAGAGCTTCGCAAGGATATCTAATAATGTAGTATATTTTAATAAAGTTACAATAAGATATACAGGAACCAATATTTTTGTTAAAAGCCATATTATGGACAGCCCTCTTTTAAACCCTTTTGATATTGAAGATAGTAATAATGACATAATTTCATCCCCTATTATATACTTATAGTCAAGAGTATATAATAGCTTAATGTAAAAGTAAACATGATAAAATATTCATAAAAAAACGTTTTTTTAGCGTATGCTTATTTTAGAAGGAATTTATTAAATCATGTTGAATATTTTTTTGTATTGATATATGCTGATTTTTGGAGGTGAAAAAGGTGGCGTATTTTATCAGTGATGAATGTATTGCATGTGGGGCCTGTCAAGCAGAATGTCCAGTTGGATGCATTACGGAAGGTGATATTTATGAAATAGATGCCGACCAATGCATTGATTGTGGAACATGTGCAGAGATATGTCCTGTAGGTGCACCGAAAGCTGAATAATCTACAAAAAACCCTCTTTTAAAATTCCAAAGAGGGTTTTTTTAATATAGTTTTAGTTAAAACCACATATTAAATACTTTTTTTGCGTATTTTATATACTCTATAATAAATAATGATAT
>DUOC01000154.1 GCA_012839065.1 Thermoanaerobacterales bacterium
CAGTTCATTATCTTGAACGCTCTTTCATACTGAGCTGTTCTTGACCTTTGAGCCTTTTTATTACCTTGCTCGAAACTCGCTCGCACACTGTCCAGTTCTCAAAGTCCATTTAATAAACTATCTCCGGATTTTTATATTATCATATTTTTTTTTGAATGTCAAATTTTTTTCTTGTATACCTATTATAAACAAGGGAACTTTACAGATGTAATAGTCTATATTAAAAATAATTATACAGTTAATTATTTAAGTTAATTATTGTACTAGGTACATTCCCTATTATAATTGTTTCGGTAACAGGTATTTGTGTTGAAACTTCTATACTAGAGCTAACTAAAGGTACAGCTATTTTCATCCACGTTTTTACATCGATAAATATTTTATGCCTTGTTTGGTTTATACCTGCTTCTTCAAAGGCTTCTACTACATTTACTTCAACTGCCCCTACAGGTAATATAGACGCACTTATTGTAGGCCCAAAGTTGGCAAGGATATTGCTTTTTGTTATTTGACCAATAGGAATCTCTATTTCTTGAATATTATTTTTCTTTAAAACATCAATAACATACAATGCAGTATTTGACTCTATACGGTTAATTTCTACTGTATTAACCTGTATTAACACAATTTCACCATCTTTGTTCTTATGGATATTTATAAGATCTTTATATTGGATCTTGCCAGTAATTTTTCTACTTACTGCTTCATTTATAGCTTCTGTCGCAATTATCCTGGCTCGTGCTTCAGCTATTGCAAGTAGAGTTGGACCAAGATTTATCTCAATTAAATAGAATAATATAAATAGAAGAACAAAAATAATAAAAAAAATTGAAATAAAAATCAATTTGGTTTTAGCTCTTGATGAATAGGGAAACATAAAATCACCCCTATGCCTATTTTATTCAGGGGTGAAAGATAATGTGAATTTTTTTAATAAAATTATAATTTTATCTTTGCAAAACGTCTTTTACCTACTTGTATAATCATACCGTCTTTTATGTCTATATCTGCATCAGGATCCGTTATTTTTTCCTCATTAATTTTAACTGCATTTTGATTAATCAATCTCCTAGCTTCACTATTGCTGGAAGATAGATTTAACGAAGTCAAAAGCTTTACAATCCACATTTTCCCATCCGTTAATTCTGATTTTGAAATTCTAAATTCCTGAATATCTTCGGGTAAATTACCGTTTTGGAAAACATTCTTGAAAGCTTCTTCAGCCTTTTCCGCATTTTCAAGACCATAAAATTGACTTACTATTTTTTTTGCTAGTTCCATTTTAATATCTCTGGGATTTACCCTGCCTTCGTTTAAATCTTCTTTTAGTTTTTCTAGATCATGTTTTGTTATATCTGTTAACAGTTCATAATAAATTACCATAACATCATCAGAAATTGACATTACTTTCCCATAAATTTCATTAGGATGCTCATCAATTCCTATGTAATTTCCCAAACTTTTGCTCATTTTCTTTTCGCCGTCTAATCCTACTAAAATAGGCATAGTTATAGCTATTTGAGGTTCTTGTCCATACTCTTTCTGTAATGTTCTACCTAAAAGTAAGTTAAAAGTTTGATCTGTTCCACCTAATTCTACATCTGCTTTTAAAGCAATAGAATCATAACCTTGCATTAAAGGGTAAAAGAACTCATGTATACATATGGGTTTTCCTTCATGATACCTTTTAGAAAAATCTTCTCTTTCTAGCATTCTGGCAACTGTATATTTAGATGATAGTTTTAATATATCTTCAAATGTAAGTTCTTTTAGCCATTGACTATTAAAAACAATTTTTGTCTTATTAGGGTCAAGAATTTTAAAAACCTGGTCTTCATATGTTCTAGCATTTTTTAATATTTCTTCTCTGCTAAGCTGTTTTCTAGTTTCTGACCTTCCGGATGGATCTCCTATCATACCAGTATAATCACCTATTAGCAAAATAACCTGATGCCCGAAATCCTGAAATTGTTTTAATTTTCTAATAACTACCATATGCCCTAAGTGTATATCAGGAGCAGTAGGATCTAAGCCTAATTTAATATTTAAAGGTATCCCTGTTTTATAAGACTTTTCAAGCTTGCTTAATAGTTCTTCTTCAGATATAATCTCTGCAGTACCTTTTTTTAAAATCTCAAGTTGTTGTTTTGGTTCTAGCATTGTAAAGAAACCTCCGTTCACTTTTAGAAAAATATTGAATATTAAACTATACTAGCTTAAATGTCATTTTAGTATAAATTAGATTATAGCATATAATACCCGTTTTATCAATAAATTGGAGTTTAAATTAGCTGTAGAAATGTAGAAATATCAGAAAGTAAAATATTTAATAAATTCGAAAGTCAATATTTGTATAAAGTCAATATTTGTATTATGAATTTCTTAATATATACTAAAATATCAGTACAATATCAAACTTATTTTTTTGTAAAATTATAATTTCCTATTAAAATAATTATATGTTATAATTTATGAGAGATAATTAATGATTCCCTGAAGTTTTAGATATAATTTGGGAGGAGAAATTATGTCAAAAAAAAATAAAAATAATAAAAAACAATACTTAGAGAAGTTTTTAATAATTATCATTGTAATTCTTTTTATTATGATTGGATCAGGATTAGGTGTTGTAGCAGCATATCTAAAGGATGCTCCAGAATTTGATCCTGAAAAACTAGAAGCTGCAGAAACATCTCTTGTATTTGATGATCAAGATCAAATTGTTGCAAAATTACACGCTGTACAGAACAGAATTAACGTTGAGCTTGAAACAATACCTGATAATTTAATTAATGCTTTTATTGCTATCGAAGATCCACGATTCAAAAAACATTTTGGCGTAGACATAAAAGCTAATTTTGGTGCATTATGGTCAGTTATACAACATAGAAGTTTTGTAAGAGGTGGCAGTACTATTACTCAACAGTTAGTAAAAAATGCTTTCTTGAGTCAAGAAAAAACAATAAAACGTAAAGTACAGGAAATTTGGCTAGCTTTGCAAGTAGAAAATAAATATACAAAAGAAGAGATCCTTGAATTTTATCTCAATCAAATTTATTTTGGTCATTCAGCAAATGGAGTTCAATCTGCTTCCCAAGTTTATTTTGGTAAAAATGTACAAGACCTAACACTTGCTGAAGCCGCTATGTTAGCCGGCATCACAAGGAACCCATCAATATACTCGCCTTATATAAATTTTGACCGAGCAAAAGAAAGACAAGAAGTCATTTTGAATGAAATGGTTAAAAATAAATTCATTTCAAAAGAAGAGGCTGAAGAGGCAAAAACAGAAGAAATTCATCTCGCAGGCTTAAAAGATTCCTATGAAAGCTACAAAGCACCATTTTTTGTTGATCATGTAATAAGAGAAGTAGTTAAAATCTTTAAAGAAGAATATGGAATAACAAGTGATGAAGCATTTAACAGGATATATAATGGGGGACTTAGAATTTATACTACAGTAAACATGAATATACAAAAAAAGGCCGAACAAGTTATGGCAGACCCTAATAATTATCCGAAAACTACAATTAATAATGACACACCTCAGCCACAAGGTGCATTAGTTATTATTGATCACAGTAATGGACATATCAAGGCTCTGGTTGGAGGGCGTCAGCATGAAAAAAAATTGGGTTTGAATAGAGCTACACAATCTTATAGACAGCCCGGCTCATCCTTTAAGCCTATTTCAGTATATTCTCCTGCAATAGATCTAGGATATACCGCTGCATCGGTTGTTGATGATGCACCTGTATTTTATAAATCATGGGCACCCGAAAACCAAAACAGACGTTTTAACGGGCTGGTAACTATAAGAAAAGCGATTGAGAATTCAATAAATGTTGTTGCAGTTAAAGTTCTTGATAATATAGGAATTAACAGAGGAATAGAATATGCTCAAAAGTTGGGAATAAACAGCTTAGTTCTAGATGGAAGCAGAAACGATATTAATCTCCCTGCAATGGCTTTAGGTGGACTTACTAAAGGTGTAACACCACTTGAAATTTGCTCTGCTTATTCAGCTTTTGCTAACAACGGTATTTATATGCAGCCAATAGCTATTACAAAAATTACTGATAAAGAAGGTCGTGTTCTAATAGAACCGGTACAGGAACAAAGGGCTGCAATAAGTGAGCAAACTGCTTTCATAATAACTGATATGTTAAAAGGAGTAATAAAAAGCGGAACCGGTTGGAGATTAGCTAATTTCCCATTCCCTTCAGCTGGAAAAACTGGAACAACCAACGACAGTAAAGACATATGGTTTATAGGTTATACTCCATATTATGTCGGGGCTGTATGGATAGGTCATGATGAACCTACTAAAATGACTAATGTGGCAGGCGGTCTTCAACCTGCCCTAATCTGGAAGCAGGTTATGGAAACTGCACATAAGGGTCTTCCCGTAAAAGACTTTAGCAGACCGAGCAATATTATTGGACCTATTAAAGTATGCTCTGTATCCGGAAAACTGCCAACAGAATTATGCGATCATGATCCTAGAGGGTCTAAAGTTGTCACTGAATATTTTATAAAAGGAACTGAACCTACTGAATATTGTGATGTTCATGTACAAAAAGATATATGCATTGAAAGCAATCTTCTCACTTCAGAATTCTGTCCGGAATCTTCTGTTGAAACACGAGTTTTTATACAAAGAAAAGAGCCTTTTATTCCATCTAAAGATGGCAGAATTCCACTTGATGCATCATATGAGGTGCCAAAGGAATATTGTGATATTCATAATCAATTTTATGAACAATATCCTGATGAAGAACCCGAAGATGAATTTTCTGATGAACAAAATCAAGATTTGCCGGGGCTAGAAGTTCCTGCAAATGAATTTGACGTTCCCGAAGATAGTGTTGATCCGGAAGCCTATAATTGGTAGGATTAAATGTATAAAAAAACAGGTTGCTGATTTTTTCAGCAACCTGTTTAATATTTTTCAGTCAAAACTTTGATTGAATTCCTATCAAATAGCGATGCAGTCACCCCATTGCCTTTTATGAGTATTCTCCTAAAACTGCCATCATATATTTCACCATATCCACAAGAAGGGCTTTTGCTTTTAAGAATGGCTGTTTTAATACCATACATATTCGCTAATTTTAGTGATTGTTGTGCGCCTCTAATGAAGTTTTCAGTTACATCTTCCCCTTCTTTGTTTATAACTTTTGCTAAACCATCGAGTACATCTCCACCTGTGCCCTCCACTATTTCTGACGGCAATCTTGGCGTAGGCAGCCCACCTAACTGTTCGGGGCAGAAAGGTATTGCCAATCCTTTTTTTACCAGTCCTGCTATATTTTCATCAAGATTATTTAACCCATTATATTTGCAGTCTATACCACATAAGCAAGCACTTATAAGGATCATCTTTAAATTCACCTTCTTAACTCTACAATAGTAACACCATTACCTCCTTCATTATATCTCCCAAGTCTATATGAGTTTATTAAATTATTGTTCTTTAAAAATTCTTGAAGCCCTTCTCTTAATACACCAGTTCCTTTGCCATGAATCAAAGTAACTTTTGATAATCCTGCTATATAAGCATCGTCAATATATTTATCCACTTCATCTAATGCCTCTTGGAGAGTTTTGCCCCGTACATCGATTTCTGACAGAACACTATTTGCTTTTTCCATGCTTAATTTACCGATACCCTCTATTTGGTTCTGACCTTTATCTGTTTTATCTTTAATAATTGCAACAGCTGTAATAGGAACTGTCATTTTAATCATACCTATCTGCACCATTATTTCATCATCGTTTAGTTTTTCTATTACGTAACCTTTTTGGTTCAAACCTCTTAAAAATACCCTATCTCCCGATTTGATTTCCATGTTGGCATTGTTATCTACATGTTTCAAAATGGGTTCTGTTAGTGATTCCTTAATATTTAATCCCATAGATTTTAATTTTTTATTTGATTCAAGAATTATTTTGTTCTTTTCTTTTTCTTGTTTTAGTTTCAATTCTTTAATTTCTTGTATTATAGTCTCACTTTCTTTTATGGCTTTTTCCACAATATTCAAAGCTTCTTGGTGGGCTTGTTTTAGTATTTGTTCCTTTCTGCTCTCAATATTATTTAATTTTTTTAAATATTCTTCTTTTATATTTTCAATTTCAATTTTGGCTCTTTCGGCTTCTTCTCTTTCCGCACGAGCTATACTTATATCATAATGGATATCTCTAATAAGATCTTCTGTTCTAATATCTTCTTTTTTCATAAATTTTTTCGCATTACTAATAATTACATCACTTAGTCCTAATCTACAGGCTATTTCAAATGCATTACTTTTGCCCGGAAGACCTAATATCAGCCGATAAGTAGGTTTTAGCGTTTCTACGTCAAACTCGACACTCGCATTCTTAAAACCTTCTTTGACATATGCAAATGTCTTTAGTTCACTATAGTGAGTCGTTGCTATAACACGTACATTTTTTTCATGGAGAAATTCTAATATAGCCATTGCAAGTGCTGCTCCCTCAACAGGATCAGTTCCAGCTCCTAATTCATCAAGGAGTACTAGGCTGTTTGTATTTATATCATTTAAAATGTTAACAATGTTAATCATATGGGATGAAAAAGTGCTTAGATTTTGCTCAATACTCTGCTCATCCCCAATATCTGCATAAACACAATCAAAAACTGTCAGTTCCGTACCCCATTTTGCCGGCACATGCAAACCTGATTGAGCCATTAATGTAAGCAGCCCTACAGTTTTTAACGTTACAGTTTTGCCTCCTGTATTAGGACCTGTAATTACAAGAATATTATAGTCTTTCCCAAAACTTATATCTATCGGTACTATTTCACCTTTTAATAATGGATGTCTACCTTGTTTTATATTAACGTATCCTTCTGAATTTAAGAAAGGTTGAACGCCTTCCATATCTAAACTCATCTTACCCTTAGCAAAAATAAAATCTAGTTGTGCAATTACATTTAAACTCTTGGTTATACTTTCTGATTCCTGTGCAACCATTATTGTTAAATCCTTTAAAATCTTTTCAATCTCTTGTCCTTCTTTTATCAGCAGTTCCCTTATTTGATTGTTCAAATACACAATCGGCATAGGTTCGATAAAGAAAGTAGCACCACTAGAAGATTGATCATGCACTATGCCTGGGAAGTCCGCTTTATACTCTTGTTTTACCGGCACAACGTATCTTTCATTTCTTATTGTTACAATAGGTTCTTGAAGAATTTTTCTATATTTCGAAGAATTGATTATATCTGACAGTTTATCTTTAACCGACTCCGATTTAATTTTTAAGTTCTTTCTGATATTATACAATTCTTTACTAGCTTTATCTGCTATCTCATTTTCTCCTACAATGCATTCATTTATTTTATTTTCTAAATAATTATATATAGATATTTGTGAATTTAATGTATCGATAATATCACATTTAAAGCGTTCGTCTCTCTCATTGATGAGTTTCTTTATGTTTCTAAAACCTCTTAGGGTGTCTGATATATTCAATAATTCTTCAGGAGTTAAAATCGAACCTTTAAGTGCTTTGTTTAATGGAAGCCGTATATCTTTTATATGAGCAAAAGATGGTTTTATACCCTTCATAAGAATAGTAACAGCCTCAGAAGTTTCTTCTTGTAAATATTTTATTTTTTCTAAATCGGATATGGGGTTTAGTTTGACTATTAATTCTTTACCCATATCAGTTTCTGAATAGTTTTTTAATTTTAATATTATTTTATTGAATTCCAGAATACTTAATACTTTACTGTACAAAATTCTCCCCTCTATATCTATAAATTTTTAAAGCCTTCCAAATAGATTTTAACATATTATAAATTATATAATCAAATAAGATAACAAAACTAATCTTTAACCTCTTCTAGCAGCTTTAAAAATTCTTCATATTCCTGTGTAATTTTAAACAGTTCATCGGTTATATTTAATGCAGCTAAAACAGCAACTTTAGAAGTGCTCAAATATGGGTTCATTTCAGCTAATTTCGACATTTTTTGATCCACATAATCAGCAATCATTTTTATGTGTTCAGGGGGCATGCTTCCTTTTATAAAATATTCTTCTCCATTAATTGTAACTTTTACTCTATGTTTAGCTTTGCCAGCCATAAAAATCCTCTCCTAAATACTTATCTTCCAAAGTTCAATATTCTATAAAGATTCAGTTTTTCCTTCTGTCATAAAATAATGAAAGAAGACGAAAAATATCGTCTTCTTTACCTTAAGTTTGCGTTATATCTTTCTTTCAGCTTTAATAGTATTCTCTGCTGGATTTCATTAACATCTTCTTCTACAAGTGTTTTTTTATTAGAACGATACGTAATTGAAAATGCAAGGCTTTTACATCCTTCAGGCACCTGGGTACCTCTGTAGATGTCAAAAAGCTCTACAGATTCTAATAATTGCCCCCCCTCTTCTTCGATCGTTTTCTTTATATCTCCTGCCAATACTTCTTCATCAATTATAATAGCAATATCCCTTGTTATAGACGGAAATTTTGGAAGCGGCTTATAGCTATAAGTGAGTTTTGCAGATTCAATAATATCATCAAACTGAATTTCACTTATATATACTCTTTCATTAATCTGGTATTTTTCAGTTACATCAGGGTGAATCTCTCCTAAAATACCAATTTTTTTATTATTAACTATCAAAGAAGCAGTTCTGCCCGGATGAAAACTTGGATGATAATCCTCTATAAAATCAAATAATTCTATATTAAATTCAGATAAAAGAGTTTCAATTGTTCCTTTCAAATCATAGAAATCTACATCACCTACCATTCCTAAAGTAAGTACTTTTTTTTCATCAGGAAGTTCTTTTATAGGTAGGCTTTTTGGTTTGTATATAGAACCAAGCTCAAACAACCTTATTTTTTCAACCTTTCTATTTAAATTCCGTTCAATAACTTCCATCAAATTACCAATAAGTGTAGTTCTCATTAGACTGTAATCTTCTCCTAGAGGATTCATAATACTTATGGCTTTACGATATTCATAATTCTCTGGGATGTTTAATTTATTAAATATTTTTGGGCTCATAAAAGAATATGTTATTACTTCAGAAAGACCACAACTATTAAGTATCTCTTTTGATTTATCAACTATAGTCTGATCTCTATTTATTCTACCTAGTGTGGTCATTCCTCTTGGTAATGTAGGCTCAATTTTATCAAATCCATAAATTCTTCCTATTTCTTCACATAAATCAGATTCGCGTGAAATATCATTCCTAAATGAAGGAACCTCAACAACTAAATGATTTCTGTCTTTATTAATCACACGCAATTCTAATCTATTAAGAATATCCTCCATATCCTTTAATGGTATATTTGTTCCCAGCTGTTTATTTACTCTATCAGTATTCATTGTTACTTTTCTTATTTTGCTTTTTTCTGAACATAAATCTATAACACCATTAATTACAATACCTGATTCGGTTTGAGATATAAGCTGTATAAATCGGTCACCTGCAAGTTTTGTAAGGTTTGGGTCTAGATCTTTTTCAAACCGTGCTGATGCTTCTGTTCGTAGCCCCAATTTCCTTGAAGATCTTCTTATATTTGCATAGTTAAAAGCAGCTGATTCTAGTACTACCCTTTTAGTTTTTTCTTTTACCTCAGAATTTTCTCCTCCCATAATTCCTGCAATTCCAACTGGTTTATTTTCATCTGCTATAATTAGAATTTCTTCATCTAAAATCCTTTCTATTCCATCAAGGGTTTTAATCTTTTCTCCTCTTTCTGCTCTTCTTACTACGATTTTATTACCGTCTAAATAATCGTAGTCGAAAGCATGTAATGGTTGCCCCAGCTCCAGCATTACATAATTCGTAATATCAACTATATTATTTATTGGCCTTAAACCTGCCATTTGGAGCCTTCGCTGCATCCACAGCGGTGATGATTTAATAACTATATTATCTATAAGCCTTGCTGTATAACGTGGACACAAAGCACTGTCTTTCACGTCAATATGAATCCAATCATTTATATTTCCAAAACCTTTAGGCGGCTCAATATTGGGATACTCTAAGTCAACCCCCAATACAGCTGAAACTTCTCTAGCAATCCCTATTATACTCATACAATCTGGTCTGTTAGCAATTATTTCAATATCTAATACAATACCATCCAAATGCAATATTTTTTTAATATCTTCTCCTAATACAGAGTTATCGGGCAGTATTAAAATACCGTTCGTCTGTTCTTCCGAAAAGTTTTTTAGATCTAATTTCAATTCTTGGGCAGAACACATCATACCTTGCGAAGTTAACCCTCTTAAACTGGTTACATCAATCTTTATATTACCTGGCAGTTCAGCACCTGGTAAAGCAACTGGTACTATATCCCCTTCATTTATATTATCTGCTCCTGTAATAATCTGCAGAAGATGACCATCACCTATATCTACTTTGCATAAATATAATTTGTCTGCATTTGGATGAAGATCTTTTGATACAATTTTTCCTGCAACAACTTTTGAAATATCTTTACCTAATTCAATTATACTTTCAACATTTAACCCTGCCATTGTTAGAGCATTAGATAATTCTTCAATACTTACATCATACTGAACATAGTCTCTTAACCAATCGATTGGAACTAGCATCAGAACTCTCCTTTCTACTTAGAACTGATTTATAAACCTTAAATCATTTTCATAAAAAAGCCTCATATCATCTATCCCGTATTTTAACATAGCAATACGTTCAACGCCCATACCAGCAGCAAAGCCACTTACTTTCTTTGGGTCATATCCTACTATTTCCAATACTGCTGGATTTACTAAACCACACCCTAAAATTTCAAGCCAACCTGAACCTTTACATACTTTACACCCTTCTCCTTCGCATGCAGTGCAAGATATATCAAGTTCTGCACTAGGCTCTGTGAAAGGAAAATAACTTGCTCTAAACCTTACATCTCGATTTTCGCCAAACAAGTACCTGGCGAAAGTTATCAGTACCCCCTTTAAATCTCCTAATGAAAGACTTTCATCGACCGCAAGAACTTCTACTTGATTGAAAACAGGCGAATGAGTAGCGTCAACTTCATCAGAACGATATACTCTCCCGGGAGCTATAATTTTTATTGGAGGTTTAACCTTTTCCATAACTCTAACTTGAACCGGTGATGTTTGGGTTCTTAAAAGTATATTTTCATTTATATAGAACGTATCCTGCATATCCCTGGCAGGATGGTCTTCAGGTATATTTAAAGCCTTAAAATTATAATAATCCGACTCTATTTCCGGTCCCTCAACTACTTCATAACCCATGCCAACAAAAAACGCTTTTATTTCATTTAATATTAAAGTTAATGGATGTTTCTTGCCAATGATATGTTTTCTACCAGGTACGGTTATATCAATTTTCTCTTTTTTAAGTATTATCTGTTTTCCTTTTTCTTTGATTCTTTTTTCTGCCTCTTCAATGCTAACTTCCAGTTCTTTTCTTATATCATTCGCTAATTGACCAATAAATGGTCTCTCTTCTGGGGGTAGTTTACCCATTTCACGAAGAATTTTAGTAAGTTTACCCTTTTTGCCCAAGTATTCTATCCTGATTTTTTCTAATTCTTCTTTGTTCTTTATATTCATTAAAAGCGATTTTGCATCTTCCTTAATTTTCTCCAATTCTAACTTCATTTCCTGAACTCCTTCCTTATAAATTTAAAAGCCTTCATCCTTTACAGTATAAGGGACGAAGGCTTTTCTCCGCGGTACCACCCTCTTGGGTTTTAGAAACCCTCTTTAAAAAGTATAACGGTTCTTAACCGGCTCGGCTTACTCATATTTCAGCTTGCAGCTCTTGGAGTGAATTTCAGTAAGCCCGTTTAAAAATGCTTTCAGTCCCTGGCATTTTTTCCCTATATAACGGGTGGTTTACTTACTTGTCTCCTTCATTGCTGTTAATTTCATTGTAAAATTAATTGTCTATAAATAAGATATGCGGTAATAGAACCAGTCGCTTCAAAAATACTCCAAAAAAAGTCAGGTGTGAGCATATATTAACACACCCTTTCTTCAGATTTATAGTAATTATAACATAATCAATAGCCTTTTACAAGATTCATAACTTTTTTTCATTTTGCGGAATCTAGAGAAGTCAAATCATGACCATCAAACTATAAAATTACAGCAAATACTTTATTTAACTATTTAATCTCTGTTTAACTATCTCATACATTATAATACCACAAGCTACCGCTACATTGAGTGATTCTGCCGCGCCGGGCATAGGTATTTTAACTAACTTGTCTGCTAATTTTATGACCTGATTATTTACTCCAACGGCTTCATTTCCCAATACAATTGCCAGTGGCTTTTTCATGTCTAAATTATAAGGGTATTCAGTACCGTTCACATGTGATGCAATTATGTCTACGCCCTTATTTTTAAGCTTTTGTATAATAAAGACAATATCATCTGTATAGAAAAAAGGAATATGAAAAACTGAGCCGGCAGTAGATCGTAAAACTTTTGGATTAAAGATATCTACAGTTCCCTTATTTAATATAACACAATCAACATTACTGGCATGTGCAGTTCTGATCACTGTACCAAGATTCCCTGGATCACTAATACCATCAATTATTAGTATGAAGTTATTTTTTGATTTATTTAACAACTGATCAATGGAAAAATTTCTTTTTTTTACAACTGCAAGTATACCTTGTGATGTTACAGTGTCAGAAATGTTCAGCATTAAGCTGTCTTCTACTAAATATACAGGTACGTCTTTTTTGTCTATGAACTGCTGTAGGATTAAGTTGCTCCTCTCTGCATAAGTTTTAGTGCAGACCATATACAAAAAATCATATTCCGAATTGACTCCTTCTTTTATGGCTCGTTCCCCCTCAATAAAAAAAAGACCCTCTTTTTCTCTATAGCTTCGTCTGTTTAAATTAACAACTCTCTTAATTGCATTATTTTGGGAATCAGCTTTTATAAAGTGCATTATTTTTTCACTCACCTAATTTTTCTATTTTGATTATATCTTCTTTGGAACCTGTCACAATCAATATTTCTCCTTCTTTAAGAATATCATCTGCTTTAGGCGAAACATTAGTATTTTCATCGGTTTTAATCGCTATTATATTTAAACCATATTTTTCTCTCAGATTCAACTCTCTTAGGCTTTTATTATACCACATAGGGATTACAGCTAACTCTACAATATTAAAATCTGGAGAAAACTCTACGAAATCTAACACTTTTGGAGAAATCAAATTATGTGCAACCCTTATTCCCATATCCCGTTCTGGGAAAACTACTCTATCAGCGCCAATTTTATTTAATACCTTACCGTGAAGTTCATTTTGTGCTTTGGCTACTAAATATTTTATACCCAATTCTTTTAATATAATAGTAGTTAGAATACTAGATTGAATATCACCTCCGATCCCAACAATTACAACATCAAAATTCCTAATACCTAAAGCTTTCAATGTGTTTTCATCAGTAGCATCTGCTGTTACTACATGTGTCAAATTATCAGCAAGCGTTTGTGTATTTTCCTCATTAGAATCGATACCTAATACATCATATCCTAATGTATATAAAGTCCTTGCTACACTTGCACCAAAACGACCTAAACCTATTACCGCAAATTGCTTTGTCATCAGCAAATCACCTCTTTTATCCCACTAATATCTTTTCTTCCGGATACTTTATTTTAGCTTTTTTTGCTCTAATACTAAAGGCCAAAGTTAGAGTTAAAGGACCTACTCTACCAGTAAACATCAATATTATGATTAATATTTTCCCTAATATCGTTAACTCATGTGTCAATCCTAAAGAAAGGCCAACCGTACCAAAAGCAGAAAAAACTTCAAAAATAATAGCCATAAATTCGGCTTTCTCTGTTATAGTAAGAATTAAAGTCATTATTGATATAAGAATAAGTGATATACTTATTATTGCCAAAGATTTAAAAATAATAGTAGTAGGAATAGTTCTTTTGTAGATTACTGTTTCTTCTTGCCCCTTTACTGTTGACCAAACAGTAAGTAACAGTACCCCAAAAGTAGTAGTCTTTATCCCACCGGCAGTAGAAGCCGGTGAACCCCCAATAAACATTAAAATCATTGTGAAGAACTGAGTTGCATGTCTTAATTTGTCAGTGGGAAGAGTATTAAAACCCGCCGTCCTAGGTGAAACTGCATGAAATAAAGAAGAAATAAATTGCCCTGAAAAGGATAAAGGTTCCAGGGTTTCAGGATTGTTGAATTCCAGTATAAATATAATGATTGAACCTACAACAATCAAAGTTGAAGTTAAAAATATTACCAACTTGGAATGAAGTGAGATTTTGTTCCAACTTTTATTGTTTATTATATCAACTAATACTGAAAAACCTAATCCTCCAAGAATTATTAATGACATAATTACTATATTTACTAAAATATCTTCATTGTATTGTGTAAGGCTTTTAAAATCGCCCATTATATCAAATCCTGCATTATTAAAAGCCGATACGGAATGGAATACACTATAGAAAGCACCTTTGGAAATTCCATATTGTGGAATAAATCTGAAAGACAAAAATACTGCGCCGAAAGCTTCAATAATCATAGTTAACAATAATATATACCTTACAAGTCTAACTACTCCTGAAATAGAAAATTGATTTAATGCTTCTTGTATTACAAGTCTTTCTCTTAGAGTAATCTTTTTCCCCAGCAATAAAAAAACCATTGTAGCTGTAGTCATAAAACCAAGCCCACCTATTTGAATAAGTATGAGAATTACTGTCTTGCCTAGCATAGACCAATAAGTTCCAGTATCTACTACTGTTAAGCCGGTTACACATATAGCTGAAGTAGCCGTAAATAAAGCATTAATGAAACCTGGAGATTTATTTAATGTTGTTGCGGCTGGGTGATTTAGTAATAGTGCACCAACAAGTATAGTTATTGCAAATCCCAAAGTTAATATTTGGGTAGGTTTAAGGTGTATTTTTTTATTATAGAACTTTCCTTTAATATAGAACACCCCCTAGATGTGCAGCATCATAAATTAGTTTTTCCTATCTGACAAGCTTTTTATTAAATTTCTTCATAATAAATTTTAAAAGCAACATTTTCTGTTGCTTTTTAAAGTTAATCTATAATTTACTTTTTGCAATCGCCACAAGTTCGCCAAAGGACTCAGAATCGTTAACAGCTAAATCTGCTAACATTTTTCTATTTATTTTAACTCCAGCAAGTTTTAATCCATTTATAAAATGACTATATGATAACCCATTAGCCCGGGCTGCTGCATTAATTCTAGTTATCCATAGTTTCCTGAAGTCACGTTTTCTTTGCTTCCGCCCTACATACGAATTATGTAGAGCCTTCATAACTGCTTGATTAGCAGGCCTAAATGATTTGCTTTTTGAGCCTCTATATCCTTTAGCAAGTTTTAAAATTTTCTTGTGTCTTTTGCGTGTTGTTGTTCCTCTTTTTACCCTAGGCATTTTACTTGTCCTCCCTACTATAAATTATATTTTAGCCATAAGGCAGAAGTTTCTTAATCTGCTTTTCATTAGAAGAATGCACCAATGCAGGTTTTCTTAATTTTCTTTTCCTGTTAGCACTTTTTTTTGTTAATAAATGACCTTTACAAGCCCTTCTTCTTTTGATTTTGCCATTTTTGGTCAGCTTGAACCTTTTAGCAGCGCCTCTATGTGTTTTCATTTTTGGCATCTTACATCTAACTCCTTTCGTCCCTATTCTTGTTTAGGTGCTAGAACCATTACCATATTTTTACCTTCGACTTTTGGCATTTTTTCTACATTAGCAATCTCTTTTAATTCTTCTGCCATTTTATTTAATACTTCATATCCTAAAGCAGTGTGGGTAATTTCTCTACCTCTAAACCTTACTGTTACTTTTACTTTGTCTCCTTCGCTTATGAATTTATGAGCATTTTTCACTCTTACTTGAAAATCGTGTTCTTCAATTTTGGGGCTCATTCTTATCTCTTTAATATTTATTACTTTTTGCTTTTTGCGAGCTTCTTTTTCTCTTTTGCTTTGTTCATATTTATATTTCCCATAATCCATGATCTTACAAACAGGTGGTCTGGATTGAGGCGAAACTTTGACTAAATCTAATTGCCTTTCCTGGGCAAGTTTTAATGCATTTTTAATTGGAACTATACCTATCTGTTCACCATTACTATCGATAACACGTACTTCCTTATCTCTTATTTGTTCATTGATTAAAAGGTCTTTACTACTAATATTTTTCACCTCCGAAAAGTAATTAAGACGGGCATAAGATCTCCCGTCTACTCGTACACATTGAATTTTAGTTCGAGGTAACCCTATAATATTTTAAATCATAGGGTGAGAAGTGAGTTCTTCTTCTTATGCCGCCAATTTATATAAACTTTTTTCGTTACAAGTATATCATATGTTAATAAAAAATGTCAATATATTTTATTTTCTACCTCATTTAATACTCTTATCATAAAATCTTTAACAGTTTCAGTACCGATATCCCCTTCTTTTCTGCTTCTAACGGATACAGTTCCCTGTTTTTCTTCTTTGTCACCTATAATAAGCATATAAGGTATTTTCTCAAGTTGTGATTCTCTAATTTTATATCCGACTTTTTCGTTTCTATAATCTGTTTCTACTCTTATATCTTTTTCTTTTAGTTCATTTGAAACTTTTTGAGTATACTCATGGTTTTTTTGGGTTATTGGTATTATTTTTACTTGGACTGGGGCTAGCCACAGAGGAAAAGCACCTGCAAAATGTTCGGTAAGAATACCAATGAAACGCTCAATACTACCAAATATTACCCTATGAATCATTACAGGTCTATGTTTTTCACCGTCAGAACCTATATATGTTAAATCAAATCTTTCTGGCATCTGGAAGTCTAATTGTATAGTTCCACATTGCCATGTTCTGCCTATGCTGTCTTCCAAATGGAAATCTATTTTAGGTCCATAAAATGCGCCATCCCCTTCATTTGTTTTATAATTTAAGCCCTTAATTTCCAACGCCTTTCTAAGTGCATCAGTAGCCTTCTCCCACATTAAATCTGAACCCATAGCGTTTTCTGGCTTAGTGCTCAATTCTACATAATATTTAAAACCAAAAACTTTATAAAAATAATCTACAAGATCGATAACTCCTATTATTTCATCAGTAACTTGAGAATCAAGCATAAAAATATGCGCATCATCTTGAGTAAAGCATCTTACTCTCATTAAACCATGCAGTGCCCCCGAAAGCTCATGCCGATGGACCAATCCTAACTCTGCATATCTTAAGGGGAGATCCCTATAACTGTGTATTTTCCTTTTGTAAATTAACATAGAACCGGGACAGTTCATAGGCTTTACAGCATATTTTTCGTTATCTATAGAAGTGAAATACATATTTTCTCTATAATGATCCCAATGTCCTGATTGTCTCCACAAGCTCTCATGTAATATTATGGGTGATTTTATTTCTTGGTAACCCCTTTTATTATGCTCTTTTCTCCAAAAGTCTTCCAGTTTATTTCTTATAACCATCCCTTTAGGATGAAAAAATGGAAATCCGGGACCTTCATCTTGTAAACTAAACAAATCTAATTCTTTACCCAGTTTTCTATGGTCTCTTTTTTTCGCTTCTTCAATGCGATTTAAATATTGATCCATATCTTTTTTCTTCAAAAAAGCAGTACCATATATCCTTTGTAGCATCTTATTTCTTTCATCACCGCGCCAGTATGCGCCTGCTAGGCTTAATAATTTAAATACTTTTATTTTGCCTGTTGACAGTACATGGGGCCCAGCACACAAGTCTACAAAATCGCCCTGTTTGTATAATGAAATTTCTGCATCTTGTGGCAAATTTTCTATTAATTCTATCTTATAAATTTCACCATGCTCTTTAAATATTTTTATTGCTTCTTCTTTATTAACAATAATCCTTTCAAAAGATAAGTCTTCTTTTATTATGGATTTCATTTCTTCTTCGATTTGTTCAAGATCTTCTGGAGTAAAAGGATTCTCAGTATCAAAGTCATAATAAAATCCATTCTCAATTGCAGGTCCTATCCCTAACTTTACATTAGGATATAAACGTTTGACCGCTTGAGCAAGTATATGTGAGGCACTATGCCGGTATATTTTCTTACCTTCCTCATCATCATAAGTAAGAATCTCAAGTTTACAATCTCTGTAAAGAGGTGCACTTAAATCAACTGCTTTCCCATCAACCTTTGCAGCTATAGCTTTTTTATTTAAGCTAACCATAAATTCTTTAATAAAATCGACAATCTTAGTATTACACGGGATCGTCATTTTAGAATTATCTTTTAAAGTAACATTAATAAATTGCATATTAAAAGTCCCTCCATTTTTATTTAAATAAAAACTCTCGCCCCCCAAAAAGGGACGAGAGCAATTCTCCCGCGGTTCCACCCTAGTTGATGAAATCATCCGCTCCTAGACTAATGTCCTATACTATTAGCTTCGGGGTGGTCTTCAATCAACAATATCTGATAGTGCTTTCAGCCTTGACACTATTTCTCTTTAGATATGAAGCTGATTTACTCTTCCCATCATCACTTATAAGTATTAATTTTTTATTATCATGTTATTTTATTATAGACTCTCTTTTCATCAATGTCAAGTTGATTTAAGCTTCGTTTTCTGCAAAAATTAAAAATCAAATGGAGGATAATTAAACCTATAAGTATTTTTGTTGAAAATCAAAGCTTATCTTAAGATATAAAGCATAAAAAATTGTCCTAATCCTATAATAAATCCAATTATACCCCCTAATAGCTCTATATGTTTAAGTTCAGTGCTCGATATTTTAAGAATAATAGATTCCAGCTCCGATAATTCGTAACTTAATATTTTTTCTTCTACAATCTCACCTATACACATTTTATTTTTAATCATTTCTATAATTTCCTCAGATGAGTCCTGAACAAAAGAATCGATTTCTTTTTCTATAAAGTCTTCTGCAAAATTCAACATTGCACCCTTTAATACAGATGGTAAAAAATTAATCCTGTTTTTTAGTCGTTCAAGCAGAGAATTTTTTACTATAATAACAATCTCTCTTTTTGCTTGTGGAGATAGAGTTTTATCTAGTATGTCACCTGCAGGTATCAATTCCTGTTCAATAGTTTTGCCTAAAATCGAAGCAATTTCATCTCTTCTTTTTGGTATTAATCCTTGAATCTTAATACCCATAAATGGGATCATTATAGGCTCATGAGGTCTAAAAATCAGCTTAATAGCGAGCCAATTAGTTAGCCATCCGATTAGTGCACCAACAGTTGGCATGATTATTATATTTAAGTTCATATTAACACTCCTAATAAAAAAGAAGATGTTTCTACATCTTCACTTAAAAATTTATCTAAAAATATTATGATTTCAAATGGTGCCGGAGACCGGAATCGAACCGGTACGGGCCTTTGAGGACCCGCAGGATTTTAAGTCCTGTGCGTCTGCCAATTCCGCCACTCCGGCATGTATCGATCATGTATTGATTTGGAGGCGGCACCCAGATTTGAACTGGGGGTAAAGGATTTGCAGTCCTCTGCCTTACCACTTGGCTATGCCGCCATGGAGCGG
>DUOC01000155.1 GCA_012839065.1 Thermoanaerobacterales bacterium
AATACTAATTTCATCAATTTATATTATTAACTCTTTAATTAAATTATATTTAAAATAAATATAGAAAGGAGGGATCATTAAATTTAAATCTGTCCCTAAATTATAAAATAAAAAAAGGGAGGAGATTTTTTTGACAAAAAGAAAGCCTAGCTTGGGGTTAGCACTTGTTCCAATCGTGTGTGCCGCAATTTTTCTATATGTCGGCATAGTTTTATTAGAGGCGGATGCTCAGGTGCCCCTATTGCTCGCTACTGTAGTAGCAGCATTTGTGGGAATGTCACTGGGGTATAACTGGAAGGAAATGGAAGACGCAATGATCGAATCTATTATGATGGCTATGCAGTCATGTGTTATTCTTATGATATTAGGCTGTATAATAGGTTCATGGATAGGTGGTGGAGTTATTCAGACCCTTATCTTTTACGGACTTCAGATCTTAAAGCCCAGCTATTTTCTTGCAGCTGTTTGTATTATCTGTTGTATCATATCTTTAGCAACTGGCAGTTCATGGACTACCGCTGGCACAATGGGTATAGCTGCACTGGGAATCGGATACGGCTTGGGTATACCGCCTGCTGTTACCGCAGGTGCCGTTATATCTGGCGCATATTTCGGTGATAAAATGTCACCCCTTTCTGATACTACAAACCTGGCTCCGGCTATGGCAGGCAGTGAACTGTTTGAACACGTCCAGCATATGATTTACACTACAGGACCGGCATTAATAATATCGCTAATACTTTATTTTATCGTTGGACTAAAGTATGCAGGGGGAGAGCTTGATTATACTAAAATAAATGAGATGCTAACTGTAATGGGCGATAATTTCTGGATCAACCCTATTTTGTTAATTGCTCCCGTTTTGGTCGTTGTTATGGTTATACTAAAAATACCTGCAATACCGGGGCTAATTGGAGCTACGGCACTAGGTGTTATATTCTCATTTATTCAAGGGTTTGGGCTTGCTGATGTAGTTGGGTTTGTTCACTACGGCTATGAAAGTGCAACTGGTCATGAGATGGTTGATGCACTCTTAACACGGGGAGGGCTCGATAGTATGATGTGGACAATTTCACTTATCATCATAGCCCTTTCATTCGGAGGAATACTTGAAAAAACAGGTTGTCTCGAAGCCATTGTTAATGTTATAACAAGTTTTGCAAAAACCAGAGGTACGATAGTTCTAGCTAATGTTATAACCTGCATATTAATAAACTTCATATGTGCAGACCAGTATATTGCTATTGTTATACCAGGAAGGATGTTTAAGCCTCTCTACGATGAAATGAAACTACATCCCAAGAACCTATCCAGGGTGCTGGAGGACGCCGGAACCATGACCTCTTCTTTTGTACCGTGGAATACATGTGGGGCCTTTATGCATACGACCCTTGGGGTTCATCCGTTTGCATATGTACCGTATGCTTTCCTTAATCTGCTCTGCCCTATAATATCAGTATTCTACGGTTATACGGGCATAACCATGGAGTACATTACTGAAGAAACTAAAGACTCGGCACCCACAGTAGGAGCATAACGAGAACAATTCAAAATAAAAGAGGGTATGATTACCCTCTTTTATTTTCTTTAAAAATATTCCCGGAGACTGTATAAATCTCCGGGAATTGTAAGGAACTTTTAGTGGGTTTCTACATCACTTGCACCATTTTTCCTCAAAATTTCTGCTGCTTCCTGAATCTTTCGGTCATCGGTCCTTACTGCTGTAAGTATATTACCTTCTTTTACTTTTTCTTCGTAATGTTTGCCTCTATCTTCGGGTATGCCCCAGTCAATGAGCCCGCCCGTAATTCCGCCTACAGCGGCTCCTGATAGCATCCCTGCAATTGGTCCCATTGCAATAATTGGCCCTAAACCTGGTATAGTCAGTGCTCCTGCTCCTAGTGCTAATCCGGCCAGGCCTCCCAAAACTCCACCTGTAGTTGTACCGCCAGCCATATCACCTATTCCCATCATTGTCCCTTCACGTTCACGATCTTTACCTTTTTTCCTGTCATCTTTAGCCACTATTGAAATCTCTTCTTCGGTAAAACCTGAATTCCTCATTTCGTTAACGGCACTTTCGGCCTGTTTCTCCGAGCTAAATACCCCGACTACCGTTTTTGCCATGTGCTGCAACCTCCTTTTCGAATTCCTTACAAAAGTATTATACCCTTAAGCATTTTTTTATATTCGCAAAAAGTAATTTTTAGGTGGTTGCTTATTTTAATCCCTTAAATCCATGCTGACGCAGAGCCTCATATAAGACTAGTGCTACTGAATTAGAAAGGTTTAGAGATCTTGCACTAGTATTAGGAATCATAGGTATTCTTATACATCTGTCCCAATTAGCTTTTAACAGATCTGTCGGTAGCCCCTCGGTTTCCTTACCGAAAAAGAGAAAGGCATCCTCCTCAAAACTGATATCTGTGTACCACCTTTCAGCCTTTTTCGATAAATAATAAAAACTACCCTGAATATTTTTTTCAGTAAATTCAATCAGATTTTCGTAGATACTTATATCTACAAGATGCCAGTAATCGAGTCCCGCTCGCTTTAAGTACTTATCTTCAATTGAAAAACCTAACGGTTTAATTAGATGCAGCTTAGCCCCTGTAACAGCACAAGTTCTAACGATATTCCCCGTATTTTGTGGTATCTCCGGTTCTACTAATACTACATTCAAGGCTACTCCCCCTGTAATCTTAATTGATCAAGGTCTATATCATACCTTTCCCTTCTACTGAAACGTGATATAGTAGTACATCCGCATTTTATTGCATAATTATAGGCTTTTTTAAAATCTCTGCCTACATCTTCAGGATAATGGGCGTCTGAATTAATAATAATTGGTATCCTTTCTTTACCACATATCTTTAAAAAATCTTCAGCAGGATATATCTCCTTTACAGGTTTTCTTAACCCTGCAGTATTGATCTCCAGACATTTCCCACAGCTCTTAATAGATGTAGCAACTTCTTGATATATACTTATTATATTTTCATTAGGATAATAGCAGAATATCTTGATCAAATCAGGATGAGCAATAACATCAAAAATCCCGCTCTCTACAGCCTTTTTTAAATCGCTGAAGTATCTATTATAAACTTCGTAAGTATCCCTCTTATCCCATTCATCTGCCATATCAGGTATATCGAAACCCCATTCATCTAACCAATGAACAGAACCAATAACATAGTCCCATGGATATGTTTCAATAAATTCTCTTATGCTTTGTTCATGTTCCGGAACATAATCCATTTCTATACCCAATTTGATATTGTATCCCCTATCTTTTGCATTCTGTATAAGGTTAATGTACTCCTCAAGATCTTCAGTACACTGTTCTTTTATCCATCTTTCCCTTAATTCATAGCCGTCCAAAAGCCCAGCTGCTTGATAAAATCTGCAGGCATGTTCAGAGATGCCTATTTCTATCAAGTCTTCTTCAATACCTTTGTCTATAAAACTCTTCAGCCATTCCATT
>DUOC01000156.1 GCA_012839065.1 Thermoanaerobacterales bacterium
GAAAGGGGGGATTGTCAAAAAAATAAAATCTTTTACTCACAAAAAAATAATTTAAAAGGAGGAATCAATAATTGTGAGCAATGGCAATGATAGGGGTCAATGGCAATCAAGAGCAGGTTTTATTGCAGCAGCAGCTGGATCTGCAATAGGTTTGGGTAATATATGGAGATTCCCTTATATTACTGGGAAGTATGGGGGCGGGGCTTTTGTACTTGTGTATATTATATTCTTGATTATTGTAGGTTATCCAATTATGAATGCGGAATTAATTCTTGGCCGTAAAACCCAGAAAAACGCTGTAGGGGCATTCCGCACCCTTGCACCAGGTACACCATGGTCTATAGTCGGTTGGATGGGAGTTGCAGCTGGATTTATAATCCTGTCTTATTATTCCGTTATCGGCGGTTGGGGTATTGCATATATATTTAAAACAGCAACTTATATGGCTAAAAATGCTGATCATGTCAATATCTTTATCAATTTTATTACAAATCCGACAGCACCTCTAGTCTGGCATGCTGTATTCATGGCTATAACCGTAGGCATCGTTATGGCAGGGGTTGAAAAAGGAATTGAGCGGTATTCTAAATTTTTAATGCCTGCACTATTTATAATACTCTTGATACTGATCGTTCGTTCTGTTACGTTGCCAGGGGCAGCCGAAGGGCTTGCATTCTACTTGAAGCCTGACTTTAGTAAACTTACCGCAGAGGCTCTCCTTGCTGCAATGGGGCAGGTATTTTTCTCACTAAGCCTTGGAATGGGCTGTATGATAACATATGGCAGCTATCTGAGCAAAAATGAAGATATACCTATAAACTCAATTTTTATAGTTGCATCTGATACTCTAATAGCGTTACTTGCAGGTCTTATGATATTCCCGGCAGTATTTGCATTCGGTATGGAACCCGGTACGGGGCCCGGTTTGACTTTTATTACTGTGCCCGCAGTATTTAATGCTATGGGGACTGGTGGCGCATTCTTTGGAATTCTTTTCTTCATTCTTTTGGTTATTGCAGCTTTGACTTCCGCAATCTCACTGTTAGAGGTTGTAACTGCTTATGTCGTTGACGAGAAAAAATGGGATCGCAAAAAAGCCGCATTAGTTGTAGGTATACTTATATTTATCGTAGGTATTCCAACTTCTCTTGGTCAAGGAATTTGGTCTCATATAAGACCCATACGCGGGTTGGATATCTTAGATTCTTACGATTTCATTGCTTCAAACGTATTATTACCACTAGGCGGAATGCTTATTGCTATCTACAGCGGATGGTTTTGGGGTACAGAAAAAATGCGTGAAGAAGGAAATCTTGGAGCAAAATCTATTAAATTGGGAGGATTCTTTGATATTCTAATTAAGATTATTTCTCCTATATGTATTTTTATTATCTTCCTAAACAGCATCGGTATATTAAAAGTATAATAAAATTCATTTGAAAAAGGAATGCATAGCAGCATTCCTTTTCTATTACTTGGGCTTAAATCTTATAACTTTATTATATTGCTATAACAACATCATCTTCGTATGAAGATTCTTCTTATGAAATGTCGATTCTCAGCAGTATAGTTTCTCCTTCCATAACTAGCTGATGAATCTGATCTAAATTCAGCCCTTTTAAACCTAATTTATCCACTGTCCTGCCTTTTTCCCAATAATCTACATCGTGCATTGCACCAGCTATTTCTATAATAGAGTCTATAGTTGGTGTTGATATACCTACAAGTCTCCCAAATGATGCTATAGGAACCAAACTCTCAGGCACATCTTCAAATATATATCTTACATCAATACTTGCAGGGGCTTTAATCCCTTTATAAGCTTGAGTATTTTGGATTGCTTCGTAGAGATTTTTCCCTTCTGCACCATACGTATATTTTAACCATTCCAAAGCAGAATCTACATCCACGCCAAGTGCTGCAGCAACCTCTAATCTTTCATTGTCGATTTTTTCTATTGTTTTTGCGACTGCAGGAGAAATCCCTTCAATATAGTATTCAAAATTACCTCCGGTAGTTTCTATTCTAGCTGAATTTAATATTGTCGGGGCTGGATGAAAAACAGCACCTATATTATTTAAGCTGGTCTCCAGAATATTTTTTGCAGCCTGAAACTGTGGATACGCATTATTCAATGCAGCCACAACTTTTTTAGTCTTATATGCAGGAATAGCTGCAAGATTAACCTTCTTTTTAACACTGTATATATTTACTGATGCAGGACTTAAAAGCCTGCATGCGTAGATAAATGTCTGTGTTTCTGCAATTATAACATCTTTACGGATACCCTTTTGTCTTAAAACATTCCTAAACTCAAGTGCTCCTCCCGTTCTTCCGGGATTGAGAACAATTATCTGCCCTTCTCGTAGGAAAGGTGCTGCCAGTGCAGCAATATCTCTATGACCTGTAGCAGGGGTTGTAATCATTATTATATCGGCGTCTCTAATAGCATCTTCCATATCAGCAGTTACTTTATTTAATCTGCCAAAACCTGTTACAGCTCCCTCAAGTCGAATCCCACCATATTTTTTAATGTCCTTAAGTTTTTCTTCACTCCGGTTAAATAAATTTACTTGAAAGCCCATGATGCTCAAATGAGCTGCCATTGCACAGCCTCCATTACCGGCTCCAATAACCGCAAAAACTATACCTTTTTCCTTGTTGATCATCAATAGCATACCCCCTCCCATAATCGTATTTATTAAACACGTGCAAAAAAAGAATAAAAAAGCTATGGAAGGTTTCCATAGCTCATGTGTTTTACAGTACATCGCCGTTTAATACTATCAACCTCCCTTTCCACGCTTGCGAGGTTAGCTGACGGGTTCGGATTGAAAGAGATAACCCTACACTTACCTGATATAGCACAGGTAAGTGATTCACCCCTGAAAATTGGGTCCCCCGCTTCTTATAAAAGAATTAAGCGCCCTTAAATTGATAAAACAATATTTCATTTTATTAACTTATTTCTATTATACAACAGAATAGCTTATTATGTCAATTTAAAAATATATATTTATAATCTAAATTTTTTGTAGTTTTACTGTAGCGTTTTTGTGTATCCTTAGTTTCATGGGAAATTGTCAAAATTATCAAAATGAATTTATGAGCAATTTACAGCCAGATATAATAGTCTCTTTTTCCTCATATGATAAATCTGAAAAGTTTTGTAAGAATACAGAATATTTATCAGTCAATTGAATCTTTTCAGGAGGCAAAAAAGAATCTTTCCCTGCACCCGCTATAAATTCTTCTCTTTTGCCAAAACACTTGGTAAACCATATCTTTTTATCAGGGTAATATTCAATAACTGATTCCGATACAATCTCTAATGCTTCTCGAAGGCTTGCCACTTTCAAAGCTGCCTCCAGGCTGTCTTTGATAATTTTTTTCAGATCACTGTTAAACATAGGCGTCTCTTGCTCCTTCTTCAATTAACTTCATCTTTTCTTCTACCATTCGCAATTTCTCAGGATTTTGTTTTTTAAAAACATCCAGCTGCTTATAGATAGCCTTTTCGCCTATAGATTTCGTTTCTTTTGAAGCATAATCCAGGAGATATTCCTTAAAAGTCAGAACTGCATTAACCATACAATAATTATGCACAAAACCAGGTTTAGCAAATGACATAAAATGATCCCCTGTTCTTCCTGCTCTGTAACAAGCAGTACAAAAAGATGGTATACACCCAAGCTCACATACTTCCCTGATAACTTCATCAAGTGATCTTATGTCTCCCAATTGGAACTGTTCTCTTTCCGGTATATAGCCTGTTTCTGCCTCCTTATAGCCTCCGATCCCTATTCTCGAACCTGCATCGATCTGGGAAATACCCAACGGAATGAGTTCTTTTCTTACTTCCGGCTTTTCTCTTGCCGTTAGTATCATTCCCGTATAGGGAACCGAAAGCCTGATTATTGCAATAACCTTTTTAAAATCTTCATCTGAAACCCTGTACTTAGAATTACTTATAAAAGGTGTGTTTATTGCCGGTTCCATACGCGGAAATGATATAGTATGGGGTCCTATGCCGCCAAAAGTATTTTCAAGGTGAATAGTATGATATAAAAGACCCATAACTTCGAATTTCCAATCATATAATCCGAAAAGTGCCCCTATACCTACATCATCGATCCCTGCTTCAATTGCGCGATCCAGCCCATATAACCTCCACTGATAATCACGTTTTAAGTCTCCCTTGGGATGTATTTTATAATATGTGTCATGGTGATAGGTTTCCTGAAAGATCTGGAATGTACCTATCCCTACTTCATGGAGTTTTTTGTATCCTTCAATATCCATAGGTGCAGCATTTATATTCACCCTACGAATTTCACCGTTGTTTAGCTTTGCATCGTAAACGTTTTTAATTGTCTCTGCCATAAAATCTGCATCATATTCGGGATGTTCTCCATAAACAAGTATAAGCCTTTTATGCCCATTGCTTATTAAGGCATTGACTTCCTCCTGGAGTTCATCCATTGTCAAGGTCTTACGCTCAACTGCCTGATTATCTCGCCTAAACCCGCAGTATAAACAGTTGTTCTGACATTTGTTCCCGATATATAATGGTGCAAAAAATACGATTCTGTTCCCATAAATCTCTTCTTTTATCTGTCTTGCAAGTGCAAACATTTCCTCCAGCAGATCCGGATCTTCTATCTGGAGCAGTTTGGCAGTCTCTTCGGGCTCAAGGCGTGTTTTAGCTTTAGACTTCGCAAATATTTCCCTTATTTCTGCCTTTTCAGGATTCTTTGAGCTCTCCAGTAAATTTAATATTTCTTCGTCATTGATGAAATCATGTCCTTTTAAACTGTTTGTTCCCAATTAAAAAACCTCCTTAATATTTTATATCCCTTGAGAAAACTAAAGTCGTTTAAGGAGGCTATACAATTCTATTCATTTTTACCCCCCTTAACCTCAGATTCCCTCGGTTTTAGAATAATTACAAATACCTTCAAGTCAGGCAAAACCCTTCTTGTTGGTTAAATTAATATTATCATAGAATATTGATAATAACAATATTAAATAGTCATACAAAATATAATATTATTTCTTCGTTTGGAAA
>DUOC01000157.1 GCA_012839065.1 Thermoanaerobacterales bacterium
GCATAGTGGTCAAAAAAATTTCTTTTCAGATAATTAGGATACTGTATCTCTTCGTTGGGCTTTTTATTGCATCCCTGGGCACTGTATTAATAGTACAAGCTGATATTGGAGTTGATTCATGGTCTGTATTACATATAGGAATAACACTCCATACTCCCTTGACAATAGGAAAAGCCTGCCAACTTATAGGAGTAGTTCTTATTATCGCTGGTTTATTTCTGAAAATCAAACCGGGAATAGGTACTATTATGAATATGTATTTTATCGGTTTCTTTCAAGATTTAATCTTCCGTCTGAACTTTATTAAACAGCCCGATTCACTTTTATGGTCTTGGATATACTTGATGGGCGGCATTATAATATTTGGTGCCGGCTGTGGCTTGTACATTAACAGCAATTTTGGTGCTGGACCCAGAGACGGTCTAATGTTAGGTTTAGCTAAACTAACAGGGAAAAGTGTTGCATTTATAAAAACTATTATTGAGCTTACAGTTACTGTAATCGGATTTCTTTTAGGGGGACCTGTAGGTATAGGAACTGTAGTTTTTGCACTTTTAGTAGGTCATATAATACAATGGTCTTTAAAAAATTTAAAGCTGCCTTCTCATGAAGTGCAGCAGTCTGATTACAGAGGAAAAATATCTACCTGAATTATTATTTTATAACAAATAATATTCTAATGGTAATTTTGTACAAAAACTTCAATTAAATAAGTATGAGCGTCGTAATTATTGAAACTACAATTATGGATGCTATAGGTATTGCTACTTCTTTATAAACGCCCAACAGATTAGCCTCGAAATATTCCTTCGTAAGGGCTAAACATAAATGTATCGGTGATACAAGGTACCCTAGTGTTGCAGTTATATAAAGAAGACCAATATAACCGATATTTGCTAATCCTCCGGGCAAAAGCGGCATAAATAAAGGTATTGTAAGACCGATTGCAGCCGGGCTAAGACCCGTAGCAATACTCGCAACAACAGCTACAATAATAATAAGGATCCATAAAGGTATACCTAATCCTATTAAGAAATCTGAAAAGACGGGTAAAATACCTGAAGCTTCTATAACTTTTCTAAACATCATTATCCCAGCAAAAGAATATACCAGCCCTTTATTTATTCCCGGGATTATCATAATTTTCGCCCTGTTCCATCCCATAAAAACTCGGTCTTTAAGGCTGGTAATCTTTTTTCTCTCATTATTATTTAACAATGCAATAATTATACCTACCACTAAAGCACATAAGAAATTAACTTTAAAAACCAAGCCTAGTATAAGTACTGTAAGCAGAGGCATCAAATTTAAAAGCAACTCTTTAAAACTATTAATCTTTATTTTCTTATCGGAATCCAATTTTTTACTAAAATTAATTTTTCTAAAATTGAACATATAGCTGGATAGAATACCAACGATCATTGCTGGAAAGCTGTATGCAATAAGAGCATTCTTCTCGATCCCGCTTAAATTGCCTGTCATTATTAAGGTTTGATTGAGAGGATAACAAAAATACCATATATGTCTGTAAAATAAGTTGATTGATGTCTTCTCCTCAGGAGAAAGGTTTACCTTGTTGCCAATCTCATCTACCATAGGAGCTGACATGATTGCCCCGCCAGGAACATTTAATAGGCTTATTAGCCCGGGCGCCAGCATCAACAATATCTTAGGGCTATATATCAATTCGAAAAGGGAATCCAGTATTTTTTCCATGCTTCCAGTTTCAGTAAGTATGTAGCCTAATATCCCTATCATTACAACAATGCCTAGTAATTCTAAAGTTGATGGTTCAAACAAACCTTCTAACAGTAGGGTCAAAGTTGACAGCCCCAGCCCCGACGTAACCCCTACTAATATACCTGCTGCAGTCATAGCTAAACCCAAATTTATCTTATGTTTGATGAAAACTAGGATCATTGTAAAAGCCAATATTACTCCGATCAATGAAACCATTTAGTTGTATCCTCCCCCGTTTAAAACTTAATTATTTTCTGTCCCCTTTGATACTCCCGCTTCATCAAATGAAGCCATCTCGTTAATCATTTTTACTGATGCTTCCACTATACTGAAAGCAAGTGCAGCACCTGTCCCTTCTCCAAGCCTCATCCTGGTATATAGCATTGGCTCAAGCCCAATTAGCTCAAGCATAATCTTATGACCGGGTTCTTCGGATGAATGTGATGCAATAATATAATCACATACCCGGGGTTCTATTTTAGAGGCTATAAGAGCTCCAGCAGTTGATATAAAGCCGTCTACTACTACCGGCACTCTGCGTGCTGCAGCACCTAAAATCAACCCTGCAATAGCACCGATTTCTAATCCCCCTACTTTAGATAAAACACCCACAGGATCATTAGGATCAGGATTGTTCAATTCTATTGCTTTTTTAATTGCGTTGATTTTTAATGAAAGCCCCTTGTCGTTTAGCCCTGTTCCCTTGCCTACAAGCTGTTCTAGAGGTTTATTAGAATAAACAGCTAGAATTGCACTGCTCGGTGTTGTATTGCCTATACCCATTTCTCCGGTTCCTAAAAGATCAGCGCCCTTATCAATTTCAGTATTTGCCATCTCGATACCTACTTCTAATGCTCTAATAGCTTCTTGCCTTGTCATGGCGGGACCTTTAGTCATATTACGTGTGCCTCTCATTACTTTCTTATTTATTACTTTTGGGTGGTCCATATCAGAAGCAACACCTACATCTACACAAACTATCCTTGCCCCTACATGGCGCGCAAAAACACTTACAGCTGCTCCACCGTTTATAAAGTTTAAAATCATCTGGGGAGTTACTTCCTGTGGAAAAGCACTAACTCCTTCTTCTACAACACCATGGTCCCCTGCCATAATAACTACAACTTTATCCCTAAAATCGGTTAAAGGAAATCCTTTAATACCAGCCAGTTTTAAAACAATATCTTCTAATACCCCCAGGCTCCCCTTAGGCTTTGTTAAAGAATCCAGTTTCCTGCCAGCTGCTTTAATCGCTTTTGAGTCTGTCATTCCAATATTTTTTAGAGTTTTTTCCAAAGTTCCCAAAGATAATCTTCCCCCTTCAAACTCATAATAATATAAGTTTTGTTAATGTTCATTTTTATGAAATATGGGTCTGGAATTTTAGTACTTTATTTTCTATACTTTTGAACAATAGTAATTTTCTAACATATCCACACAATCCACAGAGTTATCCACAGAAAAATCCCTTATATTATGCCTTGTACATATTTTATCCCCAATATTCACATGTTTTTATCCCCTATATATATACATATTTATACCATTATATCCATATTATTCAATGAAGATTATAATGCTAAGTTTGCTACAGGAATTAAATCAAGGTCTGAACTTTCACCTTTTTTATATCGAAAATACGCAGTGGAAGCAATCATCGCTGCATTATCCGTACATAAAATCGGTCTGGGGTATTTAATTTTAAAACCTTTTGCTTCACCGCTTTCCTTCAATAAATTTCTTAAACGGCTATTTGCTGCAACCCCTCCTGCAAGAATTACCGTCTCTACATTTTTAAGTTCGGCTGCAGCTAGTGTTTTTTCGACCAGAATTTCGACTACGGCTTCTTGAAAACTTGCAGCCACATCAGCAGTGTTTACTTCTTCACCTCTTTGTTTAATAGTATTTACAAGATTCATTACAGAAGTCTTAATAC
>DUOC01000158.1 GCA_012839065.1 Thermoanaerobacterales bacterium
GGCATAAAAGGATAAATGAGTACAGATATTACCCTTATGCACTCGGCAAGATTATAAAGAACAGTGCCGAGCCTCGCTTCCTTATCCTTATCTTTAGCCAACACCCAAGGCATAGTCTCATCTATATACTTATTACATCTGCCAATAAGCTTCCATATCTCCAATAAGGCATTTGAAAATTGGAGCTGATTCATCAAATCTTCTACCTTTAGCGGTGTCTCCAATGCTTGATTAATAAGGTCTTTGTCTATTTCGGCTTCTTCTCGTGCTTCGGGAATAACCCCTCCATAATACCTTTCGATCATAGTAATAGTTCTATTTATAAGGTTCCCTAAATCATTTGCCAAGTCAAAATTTATCCTGTCAACCAATGCCTTATTAGAAAAGACGCCATCTGCCCCAAAGGGTATCTCCCTAAGCAGAAAATACCTAACGGCATCTACTCCGTATTTATCTACAAGAACAACCGGGTCTATAACATTGCCCTTAGATTTAGACATCTTCCCGCCTTCAAGGATCAGCCATCCATGCCCGTAAACCTGCTTAGGAAGCGGTATACCTAAAGCCATCAGCATTATTGGCCATATAATCGTATGGAATCTTACTATTTCTTTACCTACTAGATGCACATCTGCAGGCCAGTATTTTAAATACTGAGACTCATCTTCTGATCCATATCCAAGAGCAGTTATATAATTTGAGAGGGCATCTATCCATACATATATAACGTGTTCAGGATCAAAAGGAACAGGTATACCCCATTTAAAACTGGTTCTTGATACACACAGGTCCTCTAATCCTGGTTTTAGGAAGTTGTTTATCATCTCGTTTTGTCTTGAAGCAGGCTGTATAAATTCAGGGTTATTCTTAATATATTCCATCATTTTATCCTGATATTTTGAAAGCTTGAAAAAATATGCTTCTTCTTTTATAAGCTCAACATCCCGACCGCAGTCCGGGCATTTGCCTTCCTTTAGCTGCCTTTCGGTCCAAAAAGCTTCACAGGGAGTACAATACCAGCCTTCATATTCGCCTTTATAAATATCTCCTTTTTTATAGAGTGTTTCAAATATCTTTTGGACTGCTTTTTTGTGTTTTTCATCAGTAGTCCTTATGAAACCGTCATAAGAGATATCTAACAGTGCCCACAGTTCTTTAATACCTGCTACAATTTTATCTACATATGCTTTAGGCTCCATACCGTTCTCATTTGCTACCCTTTCGATTTTTAGCCCGTGTTCATCTGTCCCAGTCAAAAAATAAACATCATAACCCGTAAGTCTTTTAAACCTGGCCATGGCATCGGCAGCAACAGTTGTATAAGAATGACCTATATGAAGTTTATCACTGGGGTAATATATTGGCGTTGTAATGTAAAAAGTCTTTTTGCCTTCCATATTTATAAAACCTCCTTATCAGATGTAATAGTATTATGTGTTAAGAGTATAATAAAAATCCTCACTCCTGATTACCTCAGGGGCGAGGATTACCCCGCGGTACCACCCTATTTGATGGATCTAAAGACCCAGCCTCAGCAGGTATGTAAATACCTGGGATTTAACGGTCCCTTTACAATGATTACCGCTGCTGCCTACTCATATTTCAGCAGCAAAGTTCAGGGGCCATCTTCAATATGTTCTCTGCCGCCGACTTTCACCTTTCCTCAGCTCTCTATTAGGCAGTATCCCACATCTACTCTTCCCATCATCACTTTTAAAAATATGATTCTAGTTTAGGAAACTCTTATGTGGTGCAGTAATGCTCACCTAGAAGTTGCTTCCTACATCGAAATAAAATATTAATTAATAAATTTAATGTCTATCTATTAAAATATACATAAAACTGGTTGTGATGTCAAGAATCATGCATAAAAGATAAATTTTTTATTTCTAGAGAAGTCAAACATATGTGACACGACCTCTGAAAAATTATCTCTAAATAATGTAGAAAATAATTAAAAATATCCATTGACTTTAATTGGTATATTTGGTATACTCTAGGTAGATGTCGAATGTTGTAATATTTTATACTAAGGGGGCAGGATAATATATGAAATCTACCGGTGTTGTAAGAAAAGTGGACGAACTTGGTCGAATAGTCATTCCAATTGAACTAAGAAGGACTTTAGGCATTGAAGAAAAAGACGCTTTAGAAATCTATGTAGATGCTGATAAAATAATTTTGAAAAAATATCAGCCAGCGTGCATTTTCTGTAATACTGCTGAAGACATAGTGAATTTTAAAGGAAAAAACATCTGTGTCAATTGCAGAAAAGAGCTACAGAGTATATTATAATTTTATATTCTGCTGCAGTCAATAAAATCACGCTAATCCTAAAAAGACCTTCGTTTTAAAAACAAAGGTCTTTTTTTGTAATGTCACATTTCTTTTCCAAGTTCCTTGGAACGCTGTGCTGCTTTTACAATAGCCTTAATTAAGGATTCTTTAAAACCTGACTGCTCAAGAACAGAAATCCCTGCAAAAGTAGTTCCTCCGGGAGTAGTTACCTCCCTTCGAAGTTCTGCAGGATCCCCACCCGTTTCCATAAGTGTCTTAGCAGCCCCAAGTACCGTCTGTTCTGCAAGCACCCTGGAAACTTCTTTAGTCAGCCCCATTTGTATACCTGCTTCTTCCATAGCCTCAATCATATAATAAACATAAGCCGGGCCACTCCCGCTCAACCCGGTAACTGCATCTAAAGCCATTTCTTCAACAAAAATCACTTTTCCAATAGAAGCAAAGATTTCCCTAGCTATATCTTCATGTTGTGCCCCTACTCCTCTGCCCAAAGCCAATGCAGTAGCTGATTCTTTTACTATACATGAAGTATTAGGCATCGCCCTTATTAATTTAACATTATCCCCTAATATGCTTCTGATAAGATCTGTACTGACCCCTGCAGCCAATGTGATTATCAGATGTGAATCAGTAATAAAATCTTTAATCTCCTTAAGTGCGTCCCTTACATCTTTAGGCTTTACCGCTAAAATTATAATATCGACATTTTTTATAAGGAAAGACTTATCTGTAGTAATATTAACATCCCATATATCTTTTATCTTACTTAATTTGTCAATGCCAGATTTGTTTGTAATATAAATATTACCCGGTTTTATTGTATCCGTACTTAACAAACCTGATATCATCGCTTGAGCTATTGAGCCTGCACCAATAAAACCAATTCTCTGATCCTCAAGCATATTTTCCCCTCCTTAACATTGTTATAAATCATACCAAATAAAATAAAAAACCCTTTCATCCTGTATATAGAAGGACGAAAGGGTATGCTTCCGCGGTACCACCTTCTTGATTCCTTTAGAATCACTCAAAAGGAGTATACATTTATTAAACACTATACTCCTTCCCTTGATAACGGAAGGGATCCCGATAAAGTTTATCACTTACAGCTCCAAGGCGGGTTCAGAAAACTTCGGCAACAGAACTTTCAGCTTTCAAGCTCTGCTCTCTGTGTACCTTCGGTATTCTTACTATTCCCCTTCTTCGCTTTATTATATTGCATTTTTATAGGTATAATATTATCAAACACTTTTACCAATGTCAAGGATTTTGGATTAATAATGGTCTTCTCTGCTCATTTGAAAACCCGGGATACTAATTTTTAATTCCACTAAATCAACAATTTTAGCTATTATTGAAAGAACTATAACATAAATCACACCAACCCAAAAAAGCACTTCAAGGGGCTTAAAGGTCCAACTGATAATCATTTTGCCCCTAGCCATCAATTCAGGCACTGCAATCAAAAAAGCCACAGAAGTATATTTGACCATATATATTACTTCATTTGACCAGGGCGGTAATACAATCCTTAACGCCTGGGGTAATATTATATGCCGAACAGCTTGTTTTTTTGTCATGCCAAGCGCCTCAGCTGCCATCATCTGACCTGAGTCAATAGATTGAATAGCCCCGCGAAAATATTCAGCCTGGTATGCGCTGCTGTTTATACCTAATGCTATAATAGCTGCCGGTATCCTATCAATTAAAATACCCAGATCCGGAAGCCCGAAGTATATTATAAAAAGCTGAACTACCATAGGCGTGCCTCTTATAGTTTCTATATATGCAATCGCTATTTTTTTTACTATTCCCTTTCCATAGGTTCTTGCTAATGCCATAGGAAGCCCAATCGTAAAACCAAGTATAAGGGCACCTGCACTTAGCTTTAATGATACTATAAGTCCTTCCCAAAGAGCGGGGAATATAGAAACAAAAAAAGCAATTTGTTCTCTCATATGTCGGAACCCCCCCGAGAAGAATCAATTGGACCAAGCCGGGTTATCTTGCTTACAAACTCAAGGGTTCGCTCTTTATCAGGGTTGTTAAATATCTTTTCAGGGCTTCCCATCTCTGAAACAACCCCACCTTCTAAGAAGATTATCTTATCAGAAACTTCCCTTGCAAACCCCATCTCATGGCTGACTACCATCATAGTCATACCATCTAAGGCAAGGTCTTTCATCACCATCAATACCTCTCCGGTCAGTTCGGGATCTAAAGCAGAAGTAGGTTCATCAAACAATAAAATCTTCGGATCCATTGCAAGAGCCCTGGCAATAGCAACCCTCTGCTTCTGACCACCTGAAAGTTCTGCCGGATAATGATCGGCTTTGTCTTGTAATCCTACTCTTAAAAGCTCCTTTTCGGCAAGCTCTAATGCTTTAGTTTTATTAATCTTCTTAACCTTAGAAGGACCAATGGCAACATTTTGTAGTGCAGTCAAATGATTAAAAAGATTAAATTCTTGAAAAACCATACCGATTTTTTGTCTTACAATGCTTAAATTATCCTGCTTATATTCTATTTTTCTGCCTTCAAAATAAATATCACCGGAATCCGGCACAGTCAGGTAGTTGATACATCTGAGAAGTGTACTCTTGCCTGTTCCACTGGGGCCTATAATTACAACTACTTCCCCTTCTTCTACTGTAAGTGATACCCCTTTTAGAACTTCAACATCACCGAAATTTTTATAAAGATTTTCTATCCGTAAAATAGGTTCTACCATCTAGTTCACCTTTTTCTATTTACTCATTCAGGAATACTTAATTTTCTTTCCACAAAAAAAAGACCCCTCGATAAAACAAACGTAAGTATAAAGTATATTACCCCTACAATTGTATACGTCAGCAAGGGCATTGTCGTCCGCGCACTTACATATTCTCCCCGTCTTAAGAGCTCCGCAATCCCTAATACATAAGCAAGTGAAGAATCCTTCAGGACAATAGCAGCTTCATTTGACCAATAAGGGATAGCCCTTCTCAAGGCTTGAGGAAGAATAATAGAAAAAATACACTGAAATTTGCTCATCCCGAGTGCCAAAGCAGCTTCCATTTGTCCAATACTTATTGATTGGATTGCCCCTCTAAAGATTTCCGACTGGTAAGCAGCAGTATGCACAGAAAGTGCAAGGATTACTGCAGTATAAGCCGATAAATCCAGTATATCTGCACCCAGGTAATATAGCCCGAACAAAATAACTATAAGAGGAAGGCTCCTGATTATTCGGCTGTAGAAAACAGAAATCCTGCTGCAGAAGCCCCCTCCATATACCCTCATTAGAGCTAATATTAGCCCTAAAGCTGCACCAATTATAAGTGCTAGTATCGTAACTTTAAGTGTTACCTCTAACCCTTGTAAAATGTACGGAATAGATTTAAAAACTTCTCCTGCCTTACCATTTAGACCCATTTTACCTCTTCCCATAAATTAAGTTTTTGGCCGATACCTTTATCTATCGCTTGTTTATACAGATAATCAGCAACCATTATATCGAGACAGCCCATACCTCGGGAGCTGAACATAGTAATCTCATCATCTGTCTCACGTCCAGCTTTCTTGCCGGAAACTATATCTTTTAAATGCAGAACATCATCTTCATCAAGCTCTTTTGAATAAAACATTTGTGCTAATACAGAATCACTATTCTCCTTCATTTGAGCCCAACTATCTACAACTAATTTATCTGCTTTGCTTACAACATCCTTCTCAACTTCATAAGAACTCATTTGTATTACCATAGTACCGGGTTTTATCCATTCACCCTTAACAAAAGGCTTCTTACTGGTAGTCATTGTAGCAACGATATCCGCATCCCTTACCGCCTCTTCAACACTTCCGGCTGCTATTATCTCGATACCGGTGCCTTCGAATTCTTTAATAAGATTATCTACCTTTTCTGGTTTTAAATCAAACATTTTAAATTGTTTTATATTAGGCAGCACCCCTTTCAAAGCTTGGATCATAGTGCGCCCAATAATACCTGCACCTATGCACCCTACCGTTTCAGAATCTTTTCGTGCAAGGTGCTTTGCAGCTACACCTGCAGCAGCTGCAGTCCTCATAGCAGTTATAACCAACCCGTCTAATATTGCAATGGGCAAAACTGTCACAGGATCGCTTAAAATAACTATATCTATACCCATAGGGAGTAATCCGCTTTCCATATTAGCCTTCGACTCAGCAGCCCACTTAACGCCTGCCCTGTTTATATCCCCACCTATATAGACAGGCATTGAAATAAAAGTCGACTGGCGGGAATCTTTGTCTGGAACAGCCATCTCCGTTTTAGGTGGATTCTTGACTTGCCCTATACCATCCAAGTAAAATACCTTTTCAACTAATTCAAGAATCTTTCCCATATTTAGAACTCCAGCCTCAATTACATCTTCTTGATTCAAAAAAAGGATTTCATGCTTCATCTAAAATTACCCCCATTTTCAAAAATAATATTATCACTAATCTTCTAGCCATTTATCCTCTAATGTTTTTAGTGTTCCGTCTTCTATTATATCTTCAATTATACCATTTAATTTTTCCACCATCTCATCAGAACCTTTACGAAGTACAATACACGGAGCCCCTTCATCCAAAGCACACGAAAATGCCACTTTAAGCCCTAATTCTTTAGCTTTGCTCTCTGCTACAGGTAAATCTACCAGAAATGCATCTACTCGCCCATTTTTAACATCTAAAGCAGCTGCATTAGCATCTGTATAACGCTTAATTTGAGAATCCTTTACAAGATTTTCCTCTGCTTTGATCGTTGCCCATTTATCCATAGTTGTACCGGTCTGAACAGCAAATTCATATTTCAATACATCATCAAGTTCATTAATCTCCAGTTCACTTTCAGGATTAACTAATACTCCGTCTTTAATTAAAAGATATGGAATTGTAAAATCTGCTTCTTTCTCTCGTTCAGGATCCCGAGCCATACACGATATAATCGCATCAATTTTGCCCTGCTTAAGTGAGGCAATAAGGCTTTCAAATTCCAGTGCTTCTATCTTTACTTCCATACCTAAACGTTTCCCAACTTCCTTAATAAGATCCATGTCAAAACCATCATACTCTCCTTGTTCATTCACAAACTCAAAAGGTTCATAGTCAGGAGATGTCCCAACTATCCAAACCTCTTTCCCATCATCAGCAGGCTGATTGCTTTACTGGGACTGCCCACACCCTACAAGCGTAAACATTAAAAATACTGCCAACAACACATAACTAATATTTTTTACAGTCTTCTTCATCATTTTGACCCCCTTTATAATTGTAAAACTGATATGTAATTTTGAACCTGGGTATTATTATACATCGTCATGCATAATTATGCAATAGGTTTTAATATTTTTATTAGAAATTTATTAGTTATAGAATAACGGCGAGAGCACCGTTCCCGAAAATCCGAACAATGGGATCTCCCACCGGGAGATTTAGATTTTATATAATTTCAGTAAACACATTGTATGAATTTTGGCTGAATATTTTGGAACCATCCCCAATTTAGCAATTTGGGAATTTAAACAAAACTCAACAGCTAAAAAGGATTTCAATAAACGGTGAAGAATTTATATATATATATTACAGAAATTATAGAAAATATGATATGGAATATTACTATATTTTCGAATAATATTTACATAAATAGAATAATGTTCATAAACCTGAGCATCCTATCATAACAATGAAAGGAGTAAGTATCTAATGAAGATTGTTGAAATAATCAAGGCGCTTTGGGGAACAGCAAAAAGCGTAATCCCCATCTTTTCTTTCTTAGTTGTACTCCAGATATTTATACTAAAAAAACCATTAGAAAATATAAAAGGCCTATTAATAGGTGTAATCCTCGCAATATTAGGGCTCCACATGTTTCTAAAAGGCGCATCAATGAGTCTTATTTGCCTTGGGGATGCTGCAGGCAGAAACCTCGTCGTTCTAAACAATAAAAACTTAATAATCCTGCTCGCATTTATTATAGGATACTTCGGCACTCTTGTTGAACCGGCTTTAAGACTATTAGCATTAGAAGTAGAAGAAATTTCAATAGGTGCTATACCAAGTAATGTCCTTATTAATGCTGTCGCAATTGGTTTCGGCTCAGGTATGGGGCTTGGAATCCTAAAAATACTTAATAACATCCCCACTCTTAAGATTATAATGCCTATACTCATTTTAACCATAATATTATGCCTATTTGCACCACCCGAAATCGTCGATATAGCCATGGATTCTGCCAGCGCAACTACAGGCCCGGTAAATATACCAATAAACATGGCTATCGCTATTGGACTTGCTAATATATTGGAAAATGTAGACCCTTTGCTCAGCGGTTTTGGTATAATAGGTCTTACTTCATTAGGTTCAGTTATATCAGTATTAACACTTGGAATATTAACCAGGATACTATAGTAATTCCGCAATACGTAAAAGGAGGATAAAAATGGATTATATTTGTATTGTTGCTATTGTAGAACGCGGAAAAGCCGATTTTGTAGTAAAAATGGCTAAGAAAGCCGGGGCAAATGGTGCAACCATCATCTATGGGCGAGGCACAGGAGAAACTGAAGCAAAAAAATTTCTTAACATACATATAGAATCATCAAAAGAAGTCATTATTATATTGACAGAAAAGCAAAAAGCCAAACCGATATATGATGAAATAGTAAGAGCCGGCAAATTAAAAGATCCCGGAACAGGCATAATATTTACGTTTCCTATATCGAACTTGCTTGGACTCCATCATAGAGAAGAATTTATATTAGAAGATTAACCTGAAAAATCATGGAAAATCTACAAAGGACACGTTTTAGCCCCCTATGACAGTAAAACACCATAAATAAAGGATATCATTGGCCCTTATAGAAGTATTTAGTATATCATGTTAAAAGGGGGAAAATATAATGAAGTTTGATGTGGAGTATATCAGAAATCAATTTCCGGCTATGTCCATGAAAGTCAACGGTTATCCGGCAGCTTTCCTTGATGGACCCGGCGGAACCCAGACACCTCAAAGGGTAATTGATGCAATGGTTGATTATATAATCAATTACAACGCAAATATCGAAGGTGTATTCAAAACAAGTGTAGAATCGGACGAACTCCTATTAAACTCCCGTAAAGCCCTCGCAGATTTTCTTGGATGCAGCTACGAAGAAGTAGCATTTGGAGAGAACACAACCACAAACAATTTTAAATTAGCCCTTGCCATAGCAAGAGATCTAAAGCCGGGCGATGAAATAATTATCACTCAAATAGACCACGAAGCTAATCGCGGGCCTTGGGAGTCCCTTCAAGAAAGAGGGATAATAGTAAAAGAGGTTCAAGTAGATACAGATACGTGCACCATTGATATGGAAGATTATAAATCAAAACTCTCCGATAAAACAAAAGTAGCTGCATTTAATTATGCTTCTAACGGTGTCGGCACAATAAGTGATGTCAAAACCATGTCAAAGCTTGCACACGAAGTGGGAGCAATAACCGTTATAGATGCAGTTCATTACGCACTTCACGGGCCTATAGATGTCAAAGATATCGATGCAGACTTTCTGCTCTGTTCAGCCTACAAGTTTTTTGGCCCGCATATTGGAATACTTTACGGTAAAAAAGAAGCCTTTGAAAAGATCAGAACATACAAGGTAAGACCTCAATATGAAAGAATACCGGATAAAATCGAGACCGGCACTTTGAACCACGAAGGTATGGTCGGTGCCATGGAAGCAGTAGAATTTATTGCAGATATAGGCTCTAAATATCTAAATGGCTTCAAAAAAGAAACAGAAGGATTAACTGGAAGAAGGAAAAATATCATAGCAGGTATGCTTGCCTTAGAGGCTTACGAACAACCGATAGCTAACTATCTTATTGAAGAACTTTCAAAAATTGAAAAAATTAAAATCTATGGTCCCCCTAAGGGTCATCCTAGAACATCCACAGTTTCCTTCACAATAGATGGGCTCAATTCAAGAGATGTCGCAAAAGCACTCGGTGAAAAAGGGCTTTTTGTATGGGACGGAGATTTCTTTGCTACAAAACTGGTAGAATGTCTCGGTATTGTCGAACAAGGAGGCCTTGTAAGGGTAGGACTCGCACCATATAATACAATAGAAGAAATAGAAAGACTAATAGCAGAAGTAAAAAAAATAGCCGAGTAACATGCCTAATATAGGCATATCCCCGGAACCGAATTACAGAAGTCATCAGGGGCTTGATAAACCTTACAAAGTTTATCAAGCCCCTGATTATAGCATATACAGTCTGCAATATCTCAAGATCGATTCCATTAAACCGGCGTCCATCAAAATATTCACAACGTCAATAGTTTTGCTGCACGTTTTTTTAGGGGTTAGACACCGTTTCATATTCCAGCTTCCTAAATATTATAAACGCAGCTAACTGCAGCAAAGAAACAAAAAAGTATATACATACTACTGAAACCTCCTCATAAAAATACCCCATCAATGTACTGCCGATAAACCATGATCCCCCATAAAGCGTATTAAAAAATCCATAAGCAGATCCTCTGTTTTCTATAGGAGTAATATCTGCTATAGCTGCCCTCATTATTGTTTCATGCACCCCCATAACTATCCCCCATAAAAATACACTTATTACAGCAAGATAAACACTCTTTGAAAATGCCAGAAATGGTATAGGGAGAGTCAAAAGAGGTATAATAAACAATGACTTAAGCCCTTTTCTATCATAAGCCTTCCCTACAATAAGTGCTGTAACGCCATCCACTGCCATCGCTAATGCATATAATGTTGGAATATGAACCTCAGAAATAATATCCTGCTTAATAAAATGGTATGACATCACTTGGAAGTTAGCAAAACCTGCAACACTAGCCATCGTAAATAGCCCGTAAATCCAGAATTGTTTAGGCAGACGCCTTGATCCGCTCCTTTTTACTTCAGTTTCAGTTGAACCCGTTTCCAACTTTTCTGGTTCAGGAACAACAGATCTCGCTACTAGAAGCATTGCAACAGTCGAAACAGCAGGGATCCACATAAAACTGAATCCCCCACGATAACCCTTCCCTATAGTAAGTGCAGCAGTAAAAATTAAAGGACCTATAATAGCTCCAAGCTGGTCAAGGGCTTCATGTATACCGAACCCATACCCTCTACCAACTTCCTTAGTCGCATGTGATAGTATAGCATCCCTCGCAGGGCTTCTGATTGCCTTCCCAGTCCTCTCAAGAATAATAAACACTGCTGCATACTGCCAGTTTCCCGCAAATGCCAACATCGGCACTGAAATCAGCATACCGTAACCTATTGCAGCAATAAGCCAGTGGTGTTTAGTCTTATCAGAAAAATATCCGGATAAAAGTCTTAGAACATATCCGACAAACTCACCTAATCCTGAAACAAACCCAATTGTTGTAGCACCAGCTCCCAAAAAAGCAAGATAGGGACCGTAAACGCTTTTTGCCCCTTCATAGGTTACATCCCCGAGAGCGCTCACTATCCCCATAAGAAGAATAAACTTTAATGCCAATTTTTTAGTATCCTTTGTGTCGCCCGTTTTTAACACCCTACCTTCCGGTTAATAATATCCTTCAACACAATCTCTTTATCGCCCCTCAGTTAAGTGTTTGGCTGTGTGTGCAGGATGCTCATGTGCCCTTCTTTCAATAGGCTTATCGAAGCGATTTGTCCCCCAAACCCCTAATAAAATCATTATTACACCAACAGCATTAAACCAATAAAAATCCTCGTTCCTGAATACAACACCTGCAAATATTGAGATAACCGTTGCCAAGTTAAGAAAAACTGATGTTCTCGAAACTTCCATTTTAGACAACAAATAATTTAGGATAAAATATCCGAATATTGCCGATACTGCTCCTAAATAAAGCACTGTAACTAAAGCC
>DUOC01000019.1 GCA_012839065.1 Thermoanaerobacterales bacterium
CATGTGCATATTTCTCAGTTTCTGCAATACGAAGCTGTTTCATCTTGTTTCTGCTTATTATCTCCCCTAAAGTATTTTTAATTATTTCAGGCTCATATGCAACTTTAACATCTCTAATTTCATCATCATATCGGGTCATGCAAACGAAATATACCCTGAAATATCCCTTCTTTCGCTTAAAGCCTTCAAAATCTTTATCAACAAAGGCCTTTGTAAGTTGTCTTGCTCTATCCGGCCTGAAGTTAAAGAAAATTATAGAATCCCCTTCTTTAACCGTTCCAACAGGTTCTCCTTTACTATCAATAATAACAGTTGGTCTTACAAACTCATCTGTTTCTTTGAGTATATAAGATGCTTCTACTGCTTTAACAGCAGAATCCGCTTTTACCCCTTCCCCCAAAACAATAGCATTATACGCCTGCTCCGTCCTTTCCCATCTCTTATCCCTGTCCATAGCATAATATCTTCCGGAAACTGTGGCGATTTTACCTGTATTCAGTTCTGATATTTTCTCCTCAAGCTCTTTAATATATACAAGCGCATTGGCAGGGGGAGTATCCCTCCCATCTAGAAATACATGAATATAAACATGTGGAAGATTAAATCTTTTTGCCATTTCCAACAGTGCATAAAGATGTGTGATATGACTATGCACCCCACCATCAGATAACAGCCCCATAATATGTAAAGCCTTGCCTTCTGTTTTCGCCTTTTCCAGAGCATATACTAGTGCCTCATTCTTAAAAAAATCTCCGTTTTGAATATCCCTTGTTATCCTAGTTAAATCTTGATACACTATCCTGCCTGCACCAATATTCAAATGCCCCACTTCTGAATTGCCCATCTGCCCTTCCGGTAATCCTACATCTAGCCCATTTGCTCTTAATGCAGTATTTGGGTAGATTTCTAACAGTCTTCGAAAGTTTTGTATGTTTGCCTGTTCTATTGCATTGTATTTCTTACAATTACTTATACCCCATCCATCAAGAATTATTAAACCTATCATATTTTCAGCTTCCCTCTATTAGGCTATTTGTCGTAATTTATTAATTTAACAAAATCCTCCGCTTTTAAACTTGCTCCCCCTACAAGTGCACCATCAATTTCAGCTTGATCCATATATTCTTTGATATTTCCCAGGTTTACACTGCCCCCGTACTGTATCCTTATTTGTTCCGAAACTTCATCATTAAAAGTATCCTTAAGTACATCCCTTATGAGCTTTGCCACAGCATTAGCATCTTCACCTTTTGAAGATATACCGGTTCCTATAGCCCAAATTGGTTCATAAGCAATTATTATATTTTTTATTTGTTCCGGTGTTAAACCCTTAAGCCCATTCCTTACCTGCTCTGAAACAACAAAATCTGTTCCTCCGCGTTTCCTTTGCTCTACATCTTCACCAACACAGACAATAGGTATCAATTCATTATTCAAGGCTGATTTCACCTTTAAATTAACTGTTTCATCTGTTTCGCCAAAATACTGCCTTCTCTCTGAATGCCCTATTATGACATACTTGCATCCTATTTCTTTTAACATAAGGGGTGAAATTTCTCCTGTATATGCACCCTTATCTTTCCAGTGCATATTTTGAGACCCCAATGCAATTTCCGTTGAGATTAAAATGTCTGAGGCTTCAACAAGGGATGTATAAGGGGGACATACTACCACCTCAACCCTACGATCCCAATCCATCTTTTTAATTTCTGTTAACAGCTCTCGAGTCTCATTGATACCTTTATTCATTTTCCAGTTGCCGATAATTATTGGCCTTCTCAACTCTAATTACCTCCTTTAAAGTTCGTCCAATACTTTAACACCCGGCAGCTCTTTCCCTTCTAAAAATTTCAAAGAAGCCCCGCCCCCTGTAGAAATATGAGTCATTTTATCAGCAAAACCCATCTGTCTGACAGCTGCTGCAGAGTCCCCGCCGCCAATTATTGTAACTGCATTAGATTCTGCTAATGCAGAAGCGATCCCTCTAGTTCCGGCAGCAAAAGGTTCTAACTCAAAAACACCCATTGGTCCATTCCATACTATAGTTTTTGCTTGTTTTATGAAACCTGAAAATTTTTTAACTGTTTCTTCACCAATATCTACACCTATATGGTCATACGGTATTTCATCTACCTTAACCGTTTTATAAGGTGCATCTTCCTTTAATTCGGGAGTTACAACTACATCCACAGGTAAGACTAAATTTACGCGTTTTCGTTCGGCTTCTTCTATTATCTCTTTTGCCACAGAAAGTTTGTCTTTTTCAAATAAGGATTTTCCGATTTCCAGACCTTTTGCTTTTAGTAAAGTATAAGCCATACCGCCTCCTATTAATAAAGAATCTACTTTATCTAACAGATTCTTCAAAACACCTATCTTGTCACTGACTTTTGCGCCTCCAAGTATTGCTATAAACGGCCTCTTAGGATTCTCCAAAACACTTCCCAGACAATCCAGCTCTTTTTTCATAAGAAAGCCGGATACGGCTGGCAAATACTCAGCTACACCCACTGTAGAAGCATGAGCCCTGTGTGCAGTACCAAAAGCATCATTTACATAAATATCTGCAAGTTCGGCAAGCTGCTTAGAAAATTGAGGATCATTTGCTTCCTCCTCAGGATAAAATCTTATATTTTCGATAAGAAGCACATCACCTTCTTTCATCTTTTTAATTGCTTCCTTGGGCTCATCTCCAATACACTCGTCAGTTTTAATAATTTCTTTGCCCAATAGTTCAGCAAGCCTTTGTGCAACAGGATCCATGCGAAGTTTTTCAACTACTTTGCCATTTGGTCTGCCTAAATGAGAAACTAAAATTACCTTTGCACCTTTTTCAATAAGGTATTCAATTGTTGGAAGAACTGCTATGATTCGTGTATCATCGGTAACATTACCTGTTTCATCTATCGGAACATTAAAATCTACTCTGACAAGTACTCTTTTACCTTTAACATCTACATCTCGAATAGTCTTCTTCACTAATATACCTCCCCAGTTTTTCTTCATCGTTAATTACAACATTATTAAAAGTCATTAGTTATAATCTCCCAGCCTGTAATTTTTATTACTCCACAGCACCTAAACATATTTTAACTCTCTTTCAATGTTTTTTCCAGTTATGGATATATTTTTACTAATTTTAGTATAAATTGATATTCTGTAGTAAAAAAGTACAAAAAAAAACTGCG
>DUOC01000159.1 GCA_012839065.1 Thermoanaerobacterales bacterium
CAATCCCTTATAGGTAGGCTAATAACCCTATTTTTCGGATCATATTCCGCATGCCCTTCTGAGTTTCAATCCCTTATAGGTAGGCTAATAACCCATTAAAAGCGCATAAAACCAAGGGTTTTTATTTTATGATTCTGTAATTCAAATATTGTTACATTGTCTATATTATACCATATATTTCTTTATATACAAGCTTTTATGAAGTTTTAAGTGTTTACATAAAAAGTCGTCGATCTCCAGGGGTTTTTGCACTATTGGGGGTCGACGACTTTTTTGGGTGGTGATTATATAAACATATCATCTCCACCTTTTTTAATTCCCATTGTTTGTCTTTCTGAATATTTTGTTGTACGCAAGATATAAAAAATTATTGAATCCTCATCTTCATTTATAATTCTTTTTAATTCTAATTTTAATTTTTCAAAATTTGCTTTAGTAATTTCACCTTCTAATACTGAATTCTGAACCCAATTTAGATATTTCCTACAAGTTTTCAATACTTTATTACCGCGTTTCTGGTCAACATCATATACCAATATTATAAACATTTTTTCTCATTCCTAATAAAACAAGTTCTTCTATGCTATAGTTTTTTTGAGCCCAGCAGATAAATTTTATTTCCATTACCATTTCGCCACAAAAGCCCTATAATCCTCTTCTCCTATAAGGTGCTTTTGCAATTTGTATAGCTCTAGACGTATTAGTCTGCGATAAGTAACGTGCCGACCTAGATTTCTGTGTTTTATGGTTGTCCTTAACTTATTCTCAAGCTCCTCAATAAATATTTGTTTAGCCCTTTCTTTCATAACGATCCCATTAGTCATCTTTTCAAAATCATCTTTTGTTATCATATTTCGGGAAACTAACGTAAATATAACTCTATCAACAATGATAGGCTTAAATATTTCAGCTACATCTAAGTTTAATGTAAATCTGCGGAAGTTAGTTGCATGCAGATAACCTATGCGTGGATCCAGGTGAGTCTTATATATTTCTGATAAGACTATAGTATAAATCATAGAATTCCCAAAACTTATCATTGTGTTTATATAGTTTTCAGGTGGTCTTCTTGTTCTTTGCACGAATCTAAATTCAGGTTTATCTATTATAATATCAAATGCTTTATAATAATGTTCTCGAGCATTACCTTCTATTGCCATAAGTTCTTCTATACATGAGCAGTATTGTATTTTTTCTTCTAATGTGCTTATTTTATCTTCCACATCAGAAAGAGCTTTACCGCGGTTCCTATAATATTTTAAAACTTGAAGAATATTTTTGAATGCGCCTCTAACAAATTCTTGGGCAAGTATGATCCTTTTGTCTGGATCTAGATAATTTTCAGCCTGTTTTAATATTAAATAGCCTGAATTTAAATGTTCTCTAGGATAATATGTTCCAATATAATATTCATATCTGTTAAAAAAATGTAACATTATCTCAGCCTGAGTTAAAAATTCTAGAAAACGTTTATTTATATTTACTTCTCCAAATATATATATCTGGCTTGTATTTTCGACCGGTATGTATTTCCTTTGCCCTTCTTCATTTTCAAAATACAAGGTATTATCTTTTCGTTTTAGTTCTCCACTTGAAAAAATATAGATAGGTTTTTTCATGACCAACAAAACTCCTTATACCCACAGTGTTTACAATACCCTATTTTTTTAAAGGCTGGTGGGGTTTCCTTCATTATAATCATGTATATTTTATTAAATACTTCTTCCAGCTCCTCTTCTAATTCGGGTGTAAGCTCTATCATTTCACGCTTCCTCTCTTTAGGAAAAAGAAGTAAACCGCGCGCCATAACCCCATTCTGTTTCAATTTATAAAGATAAAAAGCAAGCTGCATCCTTGCACTATCTTTTGCTCTTGAGCTCTTTTTTACCTCGCCAATAACAATATCTCCGTCTTCAGACCTTATAAGGTCTAAAACTACATTTTCATAGTTAATCTTTTTCTTATCTCTACCATAACTCTCTTCATCCAGCAGACGACCCAATTCAATATACTGATGTTCCTGATCCGGAATTATCTGATGCGCCATTAGCCATGTCTGACGATGACAAATATTAAAGCTCTGTATGAGCGTTCCTGTTATTAGTTTGGAAACTACCATATAGCAGTCACTCCTTGACACTTAAACCCGCTTGTTGTATCATAATATTCATTTAAACTGCAGCAATTTACGTATCTAAAGCCCGCCACTTCTGGCGGCAGATTATCTACAGTCATCGGTATAGAAATAGTAAACATATAAAAATCTGCTTTGATTTCACTAAAGGCAAGTCTTCTGTTAAAAAGATTCTCTATCTCTTTTATTTCGAGATATTTTTGCCAGACGTCTCTAGATTTTTCGTTTATTTCTATAAATACATCAACTTTCGGATAATCCTCTGATATAAGCTTAAAATCTCTTATACAGACAGCTTCATCTACACTATCGTATTTTAGTTTATATACAGCTTGGATCAGATCTCTTGATGTGTCACTCGATTTTCTCCTTTGCATTTCTCTATAGTAATTTTCAATAACATTTAAAAATTCATTTTCAGGAATCTCTTGTCTGGACGCTAATATCTTTCTAGTAATATCAATAAGAACCCTGTCATAAATGTAATCAGAATACAGTCTTTTTTCGTCTTTTAATGATATTATTATAATTTCTCCCTTGTCACTTTGACCACACCAATTTCTATTACATCTGCCTGCTGTTTGATTGATGGAATCTAATGGAGCGATATCTCTATACACTATATCAAAATCTATATCTACGCCAGCTTCAATTAATTGGGTTGTAACCGCAAATCTGATTTCGCCCTTTCTCATTTTGTCTATCCGTTCAAGTCTCTCAAATGGTGTAACATGAGTTGAAAGAAAAGCTATTTCATCATCTATTTTTCTTTGCAGAATATCATAAAACATTTCTGCAGATTTGATTGTGTTGAATACAAACAAGTAGCTTTTTCCCTCTTGTATTTCAATATAATCGCTAAATTCCTCTATTGTCATATCTCTTTCTATCTTCGGCTTTATTACTACTCTATCAAGAGCATTGAAATAGTAATCGCGATCTGCTAATGGAACTACCTCATCCCGTTCAAATATCAGCGGTTCTGTTGCAGTAACGAAAATTATGTAGGAATCTAATTCTGTAGTAATCTTTTTTAAAATTTCTTTTACTAATAGCCAATATTTAAAAGGTATTGACTGCACTTCATCAAGAATTATTATACTCCCCGACAGTCGGTGGAACTTCCTTAAACTCTTATTTTTGCACGAAATAAGGGTATGGAAAAGCTGTACAAATGTTGTAACTATTATTTCAGAATTCCAGCCTTCTATCAATATCTTGGCTTGGTCTTGTTCAAATTCGTTATCATCTTTCTTGTAGTAAACTTCTGATAGGTGGTGGTGTTTTAATAGTAAATTGGTATCAGCTTTAATGCCATTATAAGTAATAATCTGCTCCAATTTTTCTGCGTTCTGCTCAATAATGCTTAAAAAAGGAAGAGAATATATTATGCGCGGTGTGAAACCTTTTTCTTCCTCTATTCTGTTTCTCATATCTAAAGCAAATGCGTAAGATATAAATGTTTTACCGAGCCCTGTAGGAAGATTAATAGAAAAAATCCTATCTTTTAAATCAACCGGTTTGTTTAAGACTTCTTGATAAGCTCTCTCACGAAGTGAGTTTATGTGCGTTTTTTTGAATTTCTTAGAGCGTTTATATTTATTAACTATCGAAGAATCAAGAGTGATATTTTTTCTGCCAATATTTTTTCCTACCACTACCTCACTTTTGTCGGCATCTATTAAAAGGGAATAGAGATAATTTGTCATAAGATAAAAATTTATATTTTGTCGCTTATCAAGGCCCCGAAGTTTTCTTCTGATTTTTCTTAGATCGCTTTTTATTGAACTTGTCCATTTTCTTAGTAGATCTTTACTTATTTCCTGTTTTAATCCGGCACCTTCTAAATATTTGTTTAAAACTATAAGTTTATTCTCATCTATGCTTTCTACTTGATTTGAAAGTATCTGTTCGTTCCTTGTAGAAATCAATGCTTCATCTAATACATCTCGAAGATCACCATGATGACGCCTCACTATAATAAAGGCAATAAAGGACATAAAAGTCCTTTCATCGCCTTGAACTTGCTCGCCTTCTAACTGCTTTTCAACTGCATAAAAAGTAGATACAGCAGATAATAGCCCGTGTTTTGTTTCATCTTTTTCCCTTAGCTTTTTCTTCTTGCCTTCTGCAGATGACAGGTACTGCTGAAAATATTCTGTAGATTTCCCAATATCGTGGCAGAGACAGCTTGCCACTATCACTTCTTTTAAAATTTTTTTATTAAATATGTCAAACGATTCAACCGGGCTTTGTGACAAGTTTTGTAATGCTAACTCTGCAGAGTTTATTAAATGCTTTTCTAATGCTTTATCCGGATGAGAATAGAGTTTAGAAAAAGGCAATGTGGTCACCGTTTTCACCTTCCCAACACGATTTGACCCTGGCTTTAATTGGTTTACCCTGCACCTCATATAAAATATCTTCGTATCGTTCTACTATACGTTCCGGCGTCATTTCTACTGCTATCTTTTCTTTGAAGTATTTTTTCCCTTCTTCAAAAGTTGTCCCATATTTATGGACTATATTTAAGGGCACTACACTTACGATTTTCTTTTCTACATCTCTTATTTCCCGGAAATCTAATACATCAACATATTTAAAGTCTGCCAGCAGCTCACTCAACCCTAGGGACAATGTAAACACAGTTTTGTGCTGCCTAATGTTTCGAATTAGTTTATTAAAAGTTTCATCATCTTCATGTGCCACATAAAGCCTATATGACGGATCTTTCAAAAACTCTGTTCGTATCTGAGTCCTTGCTTCATGACTGCCTTTTTTAATTGGCACCCAATAATTACCTTTTGTGTTTATATGATTCAGACCCATTCTTGTCTTTTTAACAGGGTTTAGTATCCTAACAGCGATTTTGCAGATTTTATGAGAAAATATATCAAGATATTCAGACTTGTCACACCCAACGATAGCGCCCAGCATCCCCCTCACAGTAGGTGGTGGGGGAAAAGCAAAGGTGAGAGGGGATGAAGTGGTATAAAATTTTTTGAAGTGGCCAAAATCTCCATATATATCAAAAACTAAAGTCTTCATATTTAATCATTCCCCTCTAAAAGGATAGTTTGTTTACATTGAATCCATCTAACGCTTCTTCTAAAGTTACCTCCTGATTATCTAATGTAAATATTGCTCGTTCATCGACCTTATATCTTACTTCTGAAATAGCATCTTTATTGAGATTTAAAGCCTTTATAAGTTCTGTAATATCTAATTTGCCATCCCTTATATCTCTAATTTCCTCATCATTTTTATCCGATATAAACTTTATCCTCTTATCAAGTTCTCCAATGTGGAAATTATCTTCTTTATAAATAATTTGAAGTAATAATCGCGGCATTTGTCCCGTTTTTGATGTTGACATAAGATTTTTTGTTCCATTCCATATTCCTTCCATTAACATATAGACATCTTCATCAGTTAGTTCTATATTTTGACGCTGTGCTGCATTTTCATTTACTATACCGTAAAATGCAATTAGAGAATAAGGTAAAATGTACTTCTCGGTAAAGGTTCCTTGTTTTCTGTCTTCTTTAGATGGCATTACTGTAGTACCTTTTATATATGCTAAATCTACACGATGGAGAGATCTCCCGTATTTAAATTGAACAGGGCCTGTAAGTGTCATTGTCTTATCTTTCACAGCTGTAGTGGCACCGAAAAGTCTTACATCTATGCATTTCTTTAGCAGGTCTTCATTGCTCTCAAAATCAGCAAGTCTTGCTTCTTTCGTTTTTATATTTCCACTTTCTTCTCTAATTTCTTTAATGAAAACATCCTGTCCTTTGTAATCAGATAGATAGTCCCTTATGGTCCTCTTGAGCCTTACATCTGTAACAAAGTTTATTCCAGTTTCCTCATCTATCCTTGGTTTGTTTTCATCTATCGGATCACCATTAGGATTAGAGTCCGTAACATCATAAATAAAAAGTAACTCAGAGCGGTTCTTTATTATTGACATTTTAGAAAACCTCCTATTTATTTATTTTTGTTCCATTGCTTCTTTAGCTAACTCTTTATCAGGATAAATAATTTTTATAACCTCATCTATAAGATTCATTCCGGAAGCAAAATAGAAATTCAGTTCATCTACAGGCATCTTCCAATCATCACCCGATAATAGTAAATAATTTGATGCCTCTTTGGCAACTATCCTTTTCCCCTTATCAAAAGAATCGTATTCTTCTAGCTTGTTTTGTACCTTCGGCAGCAAACCTTTAAAATCTTTTTCGTTCATTTTGAGGCTTTTTAAGTTCTTCAAAAATGGCTTTGATTCTCGGTCTCGGTATTGTTTTCGTAATAATAGTTCTGTAAGCGAACCTAATAAAAATAGACCGCGTTTTAATGGTGTTTCAAAGGTCAGCCCATATTTATGAAACATTTCATCGAAAACCCTCTCTTCCATTTCACTCTCCTCCATTTTTATAAGTTTTAGCTTTTCCAAGAAGGCAATTGTCATTAAACCATCTTTTACAGCAAAATTAAAATAACCGTCATTTATAAATTCATCTCTTATTTTTTTCATAATAAATTTTAAGATGAAATGGTAGCCTATAGCCCTATCTTTAAAAATTCTATCAATTATATCTAGGAAATATTTATCCAAGTCATAATTACGCTTATTCTTATCTGATTTCGAAAAGAAGTTTCTTATTGATCTGAAAGTAAAGTTGTTCTCATAAACTTCATCAACCATATATTTAGCATCAAATATTTGTCGTATACGTGATGGAAATACATCCTCTATAAGCAGAAGTATTCTTTCTGCAGCTTGTATTTTTTGAACGAATAAAAAGTTTAATGTTATCGTATCTTGTACATCTTTTAAAATTGCAAGAATATCTTCTTCATCACCGGTTATACTTACCATTCTTTCCTCTTTTAAAGATACGAGTTTTGATGTGTTTGTAAATATTTCTATTATTTCTTCTTGTATTTCTTCGGTTCCTATTATAAATTTTGGGATCAAATTATATCTGATACCGCAAAATTTAAAGGTTAGATTTTCTTCAATGTATTTTTTACCTTCTTCTAAAGCTATTTTACAATCCGAACATACCGGAAAATTCCTCCATGATTTTTTCTGATCAAACTTACCTATTATAAATCCCGGTTTGTCATTTGTATAAAATGCGTAAGTATCAATGTTCCCTAAAATAGTATCCTTTTTTTCGCCGCAAAGACTGCAAACTTTATCTTTCACTAATAATTTTTCATCTTTTTTATTAACCTGTTCTATGAGAAGATTCCTAAATACCGGAAATTCTCCAACATATTTTTCTGTTCCATTTTGATGTATTTTTAAGGTTAGTAATATGCCATCTTTTTTGGGTATAGATTCCCGATAGTTAACTATCTCTTCTTTTATATAATCGCTATTTTTTTCCAGTTCGCTGCGAATACTGCTTAGAAAATCCCTATCTTCTTCTGAAAGCCTTGTATCCTTTTCATCCAGTATCTTAAACCATCCAAGGATTTTGCGGTCAAAAGTACCTTCTGGCTTACCGCTTAATTTTGCCGTAGGTGAAAAATCCGAACCTGTACCAGATCCTCTCCTATAAAGATATTCCATTTTTTTTGTATTATCGTAGTCCTCTAATTTAGTATTCAAAAATGATACAACATCTTGTCCATTCTGTTCAAGGTTTATAGTTATTACATTTTTGTAGTTGCCGGTAGAATTTGGATCTTCTATAAGTACATCAAGAACATCTTTTTTATTTATATCGATAATATGCTGCCCCAATTCCTTTACAGCGCCCAGCACAAAGCCACACCTCCTTGTACAATATAGTTAGTTTTCCGACGTACTGAAAAATCAACTTTAAGCTCTTTGACAACCACATA
>DUOC01000160.1 GCA_012839065.1 Thermoanaerobacterales bacterium
CCATTATTCTTAACAATCCTTCTAAATTGGCTGTATTACCATGTCCAAAAGGTATGTTTTCCAAAATTATCAGGTCAGACGATCTCATCAGATTTAGATTTTCAACAAAACGTGCTTTTGAAATTGGTGCAAAAGGAGCTTCCTCAACAACTTTGATGTTTAACTGTTTGGCAGTTTTCCAATCAGAGTCTCCTATATTTAATACCCCAGTTGTCAATATGTATCCTTTATTGTGTAAATTTCTCATTAGAAAAGAAGCTTGCCCACCACCTCCTATTACGTGGATCTTTATAATATTTTTGTCACTAATAGGTTCTTTATTATTAATAACAGAAATGTCTGGTACAAAAGTTATATAAGGTTTATTTGTAATCGGATGTGCAGCCACGTCAAAGTCTACATCGAAAACTTTTTTGAGATTCCTGTTATTAATAATATCTTCCGGTTCTCCTGCTGCAAAAATGCTGCCTTCTTTTAGTAAAATAATTTTTTTGCTATAATAAGAGGCTAGATTAATATCATGCAAAGCTATTATTATAGTTATCTTATTTTTTTGATTCATATTCTTTAGTAATTCAAGTATTTCGAATTTATAATTTATATCGAGGTGAGAAATAGGCTCATCCAATATTAATATTTCAGGCTCTTGAGCCAAAGCTCTAGCTATCAATACTCTTTGGGCTTCTCCGCCGCTCAATTGTGTAATCTTTTTATTCTTTAATTTAAAAGTATCAGTTAATATCATTGCATCTTCAATAATTTTATAATCTTTTAGATCCTCTTTTTCCAAAAGATTCAAATGAGGGTTTCGTCCCATCAATATTATATCTTCTACTGTAAAATCAAAGTTAAAGTGATAATTTTGTGATACAAAACCTACTTTCTTTGCAAATTGCTTATCAGTTAACTTAAATGCATTTATATTATCAATAAAAACAACACCTTTAACAGGTCTTATAAACCTTGTAATAGTTTTTAGAAGAGTAGATTTTCCCGAACCATTTGGACCTATAATACTGACAAAATCACCTTTTTTAATACTAAGTTTTATTTCTTTTAAAACATTATAAGAACCATACCTGCAGCATATATCATCTATTTCTAAAATTGCACTCACTCTTCTTTTCACCCCTGTTTATGTTTTTCGATAACTAATAGTTGTGGAGGTTCATTTATTTGATTTGTAATTTTATAGTTTGCTACACTATATTTCTTTTGATCTAAATTTGATAGATAATTAATAAGTGTGTTTAGTTCTATTTTGCCTCCGTCATAACCTGTATAACAAACTATTGTAATTATACCTCCGGGCTGAAGGAGCTCAAGACATCCCTCTATAGCTTTAATTACATTTTGGGGTAATGTAGTGATGCTATGATCGCCTCCAGGCAGGTAGCCTAAATTAAATACTGCACATTTTATGTCCTCTTTTACATATTGTAATATATTTTCATGCCCGTCACATATAAGAACAGTTCTGTTGAGTAATTCTTTTTCCATCAATGCTTTTTTTGTGTTGTCTATAGCTTTTTCTTGTATGTCGAAGGAATATACTTTACCGTTTTTCCCTATTAATTCCGATAAGTATATAGTATCTTTCCCATTTCCTGCTGTACAATCAACAGCGATATCCCCATTCTCTACAACCATTTTTAATATGTCTTTTGACAATTTGATAGCTTTTTTAAGGATATCAGCTTCCACTTAACTCCCCCTTCTTGATTTTTAACCCTTAATAATAAGTATTTCCCTAATAATCTTAGCAGCTAACAATGCTGTTCTATCGGATAAATCAAAATATGGTAAAACTTCTACCAAATCCATGCCAACTATATTTAAACTTCCCAGCTTAATAATTGTATCAATCATTTCAAAAGATGTACAGCCACCGGGTTCTGGTGTGCCGGTACCGGGCGCAAAAGCTGGATCAATTACATCAATATCAATTGTCAAATATATCGGTTTTTTGCCTATACTTTCGATTATATCGCTTAATTCTTCTTTAAAAGTAAGAGGATAAAAATTTGTATGTTTTTTAGCAAAGTTGATTTCTTCATCTGTTCCAGACCTTATTCCTAATTGGTAAATATTTTGGGGATTTACTATTTCTGCTGCCCTTCTCATTACAGTAGCATGAGAATACTTTTCACCAGAATATTCGTCTCTTAAATCAGCGTGGGCATCAAATTGAATCACTATAAGATCGTTATATTTTTCAGATGTTGCTTTTATAGCTGGTAAACTTACTAAATGTTCGCCTCCAATCAAAAAAGGTGTTTTGTGATCATCTAAAATACTTTTTGTTGCTTCGTATATAATTTTCAAACTCTCATTAACATTACCTAGCGGCATTTCTAAATCGCCAGCATCATAATAGATTTTATTGGTCAGTGAATCTGATAAATATATACTGTATTCTTCTAGAGCATAAGAAACTTCTCTTATTTTAATAGGCCCCATTCGTGTTCCGGGTTTAAAGCTGACTGTAAAATCCATAGGTGCCCCATATAATATTATTTTACTGTTTTCGTATGAGTCAGTGCTGCACATAAAACCCGTTTTAGTATCGAATTTAAAGTCCATAATAATATATCCTCCACTATATTAATAGTTCTTTAACAAATTCAGGTAGTACAAAACATGAGTTATGGATTTTCTTAGTATAATACTTACTGTTAATATCATATTTAGCACTAATATTAACAACAGTAGGATCATATTTTTTTGAGCCAATTGTAAAGCTCCATAACCCGCTTGGATATGTTGGTATATTGGCAAGATATAATTTTGCAATAGGGAAAATACTGCTTATATTTTTGAAAACATTTTTTATTAGTTCTTTATTAAAAAAAGGTGATTCTGTTTGAGCGATGAGAATTCCGGTATCGGTTAACTTTTTATTTATGTTGCTATAAAAATCATAAGTAAAAAGCCCCTCAGCAGGTCCTATAGGGTCTGTTGAGTCTATAATAATAATATCATATTTAGTATTAATATTCTTAATATGTTCTATTCCGTCTCTTATATTAATCTTTACACGAGGATCATTAAGAGCATAACTTATTTCCGGCAAGTATTTTTTTGAAACTTGAACAACTCTTTCATCTATTTCAACTAATTCAACACTTTCAACTGTAGGATGCTTAAGTATTTCTTTTATTGTTCCTCCGTCCCCTCCACCAATGACTAGTATTCTTTTTGGTTCTGCATGGGTATATAATGGAACATGTGTAATCATTTCATGATATACAAATTCATCTTCTATTGTTGTTTGAACAGTCCCATCTAATACTAGCATTTTGCCAAATTCGATAGTTTCCAATACGGCAATTTCCTGAAAACTGGACTTTTCAGTATGAAGTGTTCTTTTTATTTTACAGGTAAAGCTAACATTTTTAGTCTGTTTTTCTGTGAAATTCAATTCTATCATTTTTCTTATAAAACCTCCTATATTTAATATTTATAAAAGTATTATAGCAGATTATATAAACTTCTTAAATATAAAACACCTGAAGATCAGGTGTTTTTACAATGACATGGTTTATCAAAATAACCTGTTAAATTTAATACCATTATTGTATCATTTTTATTTTTTGCTAAAGACGATTTTTTAATCCTATCTTCTATTAACTCTTTACAAATTATATTAAATCCTAAACTTTTATAAAACTCTATACAATCAGAAGTGCTAGTATATATTCTTTTTATATTTCTTCTGTCTGCATAATTAAGAATTGATTTGATTAATCCTATTAGAATATCATGTTCCGTTGGTTTTAATATTACGGAAATTATCCCTATATTGTTCAGCATTTCTAAACGACCAATACCAATTAGTTTATTATCAACTTCTGCAGCAAAAAATATACTATCTAAAAAATTACGATCGTTAATATTAATATTCTGTTTTTCAAGTATATCTTCAACATCATTAATTTTAGTTGGTCTGAAAACTATCATTATGTTCACCTATATACCTTTCATGTATTGAATTTCATTTTCATCTAAGAATCTCCATTCCCCTAAAGGCAAATCTCCCAATGCTAGTTCGCCTATTTGGGTTCTTTTGAGAGATATTACAGGATGACCTATTGACTCACACATCTTTCTTATCTGTCGTTTTTTGCCTTCTCGTATAATGATTTCTAAAACAGCATTATTGTTAACAATATTTTTTATATTTACATGAGCAGGCAATGTAATTATACCATCGTCATCTATCTTAACCCCTTTTCTGAGTCTATTAATCTCATCTAAAGCAGGAATCCCTTCTACTTCTACTATATAAGTTTTTGGTATTTCATATTTAGGATGAGTTAACTTATATGTAAGAGCTCCGTCATTTGTAAGTATAATTAAACCTTCGCTATTATAATCCAATCTTCCAACTGGGTATAAACCCATTCTTAAATCTTTATCGATTAAATCCATAACGGTTGGTCTGTTAAAAGGATCACTAATTGATGAAATATACCCTTTCGGTTTATTTATCTTTATATATACTTTTCTTCTTTTTGTTCTTATAATCTTATTATCTACTTTAATTTCATGTAATTTGGGATCTATTTTTATCCCCATTTCTCTAACGACTTTATTGTTTACTTTAACCCGCCCTTGTTTAATCAGCTCTTCAGATTTTCTTCTAGATGCAATTCCGGATTGAGATAGATATTTTTGTAGCCTTATTAACAAATATATCACAACTCCATTCTTATATTATAACTAATACGTATTTTATAACAACTCAAATAATGCACTTCCACCTTCTTTTGCTATATTTATTACGGGTATATTTCTTATATGTTCTTTCATAATCTTTTCTAGAACTACATCATCTATATACCCTGAACTGTAGGTCCCTAGGCTGTGCCTAAATTTAGGATAGAATGGATTTATAGTAATAGCAATTATTGGTATACTATTAGCAACACCAATATATGCACACAGCTTTTTTGCTTTGTTTATTATGTTATTTACGCAAAAAGGATTACCGGAGATTATAAGCTTTATTGGGTCTTCAAAAATAAGTTTAATATTATTCAGTTTCTGATTTGCATTTGATAATAACTTATCTAAACTCTTAAGTGAAATTATACCGGGTATAAAAATTTCTTCTATTTTTTTTGTATCGATATAGTTTAGTAGTTTATTTACCGTTTCATCGGTTATAAGAGATGTGGTGTTTATAACTATATCTTTATTGTCTATTGTTTTCAGCAAAATGCCACTATGCC
>DUOC01000161.1 GCA_012839065.1 Thermoanaerobacterales bacterium
TATAAATGGCTATAAGATACTAATAGGGGTAAAAAGGGAAGAATAGGATTGTAAAGATTTTACAACATATAGTGCAATAAAAAACTGGTTAGATTTTTTGAACGGAGGCGGACTAAAATTAACTATGGACAGTAAAAATATATTGGCAGTAATAGCTCTGGGAGGAAATGCCATAATACGGGAGCAAGATAGGGGAACAATTGAAGAACAGATTAGAAATGTAACGAACAGCTGTGATCCTATTATAGACCTGATTGAAAGAGGGTTCAGGGTAGTGCTCACACACGGAAACGGACCGCAAGTAGGAAATAGTTTACTAAAATCGGAATGTGCAGCTCAAATAGTGCCTCCTTATCCTTTAGATGTATGTGGTGCTGAGACTCAAGGGCTTTTAGGCTATATTATTCAACAGTCCTTTAGAAACAGGCTGAAAGAAAGAGGAATAGACAAAGAAATTGTTACGGTAGTTACACAGGTGGCAGTGGATAAAGAAGACCCAGCCTTTAGAAATCCAACTAAACCAATCGGTCCTTTTTATACAAAAGAGAGAGCAGAACAATTAAGCAAAGCTACAGGTGCAGCTATAGTAGAAGACAGCGGAAGAGGGTATAGAAGGGTTGTTCCTTCTCCTAAACCTAAGACTATCATTGAAAGGCAAACAATAAAAGTGCTTTTAGATAATGATATAATAGTTGTTGCTGTTGGTGGAGGTGGTATCCCGATATTAGAAGAAAGCACCGGCTTAAGAGGGATAGAAGCTGTAATAGATAAAGATTACGCATCAGGGGTGCTTGCAAGAGAATTAGGTGCCGATTATTTTATTATCCTAACAGGGGTTGAAAAGGTATCAATAGATTTTGGGAAACCGACCCAAAAAGATCTGTCCGCTATTTCAATTGCAGATGCTAAAAACTATCTTGCTGCAGGTCAATTTCCACCAGGAAGTATGGGACCGAAGATAGAGGCAGCTGTGGACTTTATTGAATCTGGAGGAGAATCAGCAATAATAACATCAATTGATAAACTGGATGAAGCACTTAAAGGTAAAACAGGAACAAGGATTATACGGTAAAACAAATATATATATAAGATAAGCATGTAATTGGGGAGACTTCGTGTCTCCTCTTTCTGTTTATTTGTGCAAGTTTGGGGACGGGACGTTTCCAAAATATTCACTCCTGCTTCTCTTGTAAGTGGATATCGGCAGCATATGTGTATTGCTGTTTGCCGGATTTTTCTTTTGATGTTACCAGTCTGCTTAATGGGATCGCTTACCGTCATCTTTACCAAAGGTACTTGCTGCACCGAAATCAAATATGTATATAATTTAAGGATTAAGGTAAAGATTAGTTTAGGAAAAGGAGTGAATCGAGATGGATCGATCATTAAAAATATATCATGATTCTCATGACATATTTTACAGAGACCCTTTCGGTGCAGTTCCCACTAATCATAGAATCAGATTAAGGCTTAAAATCGAATCCGAAAAATTCCCTGATTCCGTTATAATTTGTCAGTGGATAAAAGATAAGGAAATAAGGAGCAATATGAAGCTTGCAGAAAGTTTAAATAATGGTTTTATCTATAGTGTAGACATAATTACCGATCAATTTCCGCATATTTTTACCTACTATTTTATAATAACAAGTGGGCTTAATGTGATTTATTATGGAGATAATCACGACGGATTTGGAGGGTTTGGCAGTGTTTCACATAATCCACCCAGAGGGTATCAGGTTACTGTTTATAGTCCGAAAGCTGTGACCCCGGCTTGGTTTAAAGATGCTGTAATGTATCAAATCTATGTCGACCGTTTTTATAACGGGAATCCTGATGGCAGGGTTCAAAATCCCAAAAAAAACTCTTTTATCCATGCTTGTTGGGATGATACACCTATATATATTAGAAATGCAGATGGAAGGGTTATACGTTGGACTTTTTTTGGGGGCAACTTATTAGGTGTAATTAAAAAACTATCCTATTTAAAAGAATTAGGGGTAGATGTTATCTATTTTAACCCGATTTTTGAATCGTCAAGTAATCATAAATATGATACCGGTGATTATACAAAGGTCGATCCGATGTACGGAGACAATGATCTTTTCAAAGAACTGTGCGGCAAAGCACGAGAAATGGGGATAAACATAATTTTAGATGGAGTGTTCAGCCATACAGGAAGTGATAGTATTTATTTCAACAAAAAAGGCACATACCCGCAGATAGGTGCATGTCAGTCTAAAAATTCACCTTATTATAAATGGTTTAGATTTATTAGATACCCCGATAAATATGAATGCTGGTGGGATATAGATGATCTTCCTAATGTAAACGAAATGGATAAGTCATATTTAGATTTTATTATACACAATAGAGACAGTGTAGTTAATTATTGGATGGGTTTAGGTGTAAAAGGCTGGAGACTTGATGTAGCAGATGAACTTCCTGATGAATTTATTAAAATATTTAAGGATGCTATTAGAAAGCAGGATTCCGAATCGATCCTTATCGGCGAAGTCTGGGAAGACGCATCAAACAAGATAAGCTATGGCGAAGCCCGTGAGTATTTTTTGGGTGAGGGTCTGGATTCCGTGACGAATTACCCGTTTCGAAACGTCCTTATAGATTTTTTTCTTAATAAGGTGGATGCACAATATATGAATAGAGTATTGATGAGCCTTTATGAAAATTATCCGCCTCATTATTTCTATTCCACTGTAAACCTTATAGGAAGCCATGATGTAGCAAGAATAATGACCGTGCTTACTGAAATTCCCTTTGACAGGGCAGTTTACGAGGGCAGTAAGCCTAAAATAGAGCTTACTCCTGCCGCAAAAGAAATTTGCATATCTCGTCTCAAGTTAATAACCCTTTTTCAAATGACTTTTCCGGGAGTTCCGTGTATTTATTATGGCGATGAGACAGGTCTTGAAGGGCATGATGATCCGTATAATAGGTCAACCTACCCTTGGGGCATGGAAAATCAAGAAATCCTTTCATGGTATAGAAAAATAATTGCCTTAAGGGAAAAATATGATGCTTTAAGGACAGGTGAATGGATACCCATTTATGCGGTAGGTGATGTTTACGGTTATATAAGAAGAATACAGCTAGGCACTGATATTTTTGGTGAGAAACGTCAGGACGGTACTTTTATAGTTTTATTTAACAGGAGCTTGAGGGAAGATAAAAAAATATCAATAGAATTAGAGAAATGGATAAAAGATGGGAATATGATCAATCTTCTAGATGATAAGGAGATAGTTACATTAAAAGAAGGGATATTATCAACAACTATCAAACCACTCGAAGGTAAAGTTTTATTTTGTACATGAAATGGAGGTAGCCAGATGAATTTCACAAGAAGTAGTGGTATTTTGCTGCATATAACTTCTCTCCCGTCAAAATATGGAATAGGCGATATAGGAGAACAAGCCTATAGATTTGTCGACTTTCTAAAAATGAGCCATCAAAAGCTTTGGCAGATACTTCCCATAGGCCCGGTAGGGGTGGAGGGATCCCCATATCAAAGTTTTTCAGCCTTTGCAGGTAATCCGCTTCTGATAGATATAGATGGTCTGGCTGATAGAGGGTTATTGAATAATGACGAACTGGTGCCTTTGATTGTAAAAAACGAAGAAGAAATTGAGTTTGATAGTGTTAAGAAACATAAAGAAATTTTATTGAAACTTGCCTTTAAAAGATTTAAAGAGCGAGCATCAGATAATAATGATTATTTGGCTTTTGTTGAAAAAAACAGCTTTTGGCTTGAAACATACGGATTGTTTATGGCGCTTTATAGCTATTTTGGTAATATTCCTTGGAACTGTTGGGAAACATCGATAGCGTTTAGGAAGGAAAATTCTGTCATACATTATAAAAAGCTGCTTAAAGACGAAATAGAATACCATAGTTTTTGTCAATATATTTTTTTTGATCAATGGTCAAAACTTAAGCAGTATGCTGAAAACAGTGGGATTAAGATTATAGGTGATATGCCAATTTTTGCTTCATACAATAGCAGTGATGTATGGGCTAATCCTCATATGTTCAATCTGAATCGTATTGGAGAGCCGATTACTCGAGCAGGTGTGCCCCCCGATTATTTTAGTGAAACGGGGCAGCTTTGGGGCAATCCCCATTACAGGTGGGATGAAATGGAAAAGGAAGACTATTTATGGTGGAGACAGCGTTTATCAACTCTTTTAGAGATAGTAGATATTATTAGATTAGATCATTTTAGGGGTTTTGAAGCTTACTGGGAAGTGTCTGCTAAAGCTAAAAATGCTAAAGACGGCAGATGGGTAAAAGGACCGGGAGAGGGTTTTTTTAAGGTGCTGCAGGATTATTTGGGCGATATTCCTATAATAGCGGAAGACCTTGGTGTGATAACATCGGAAGTGAGGGAATTAAAAAAGAAACTAGGTTTTCCGGGGATGATAGTGCTACAGTTTGCTTTAGAAAGTGGTAAATCTGCAGAATTCCTGCCGGAAAAACATGACAGCAATAATGTTATATATACAGGAACCCATGACAATGATACTATTCTGGGTTGGTATACTAAACAAAAAGATAAAGATACAAAAGTAATCAAGATCCTTAAAAAGTATTTTGGGTTTGATATAAACATGACTGAAAAAGAAATATGCTGGAATTTTATTGAGATTGCCTTTATGAGCAGAGCAAATTATGCTGTTATTCCATTACAAGATGTTTTATGTCTTGGATCTTATGCAAGAATGAACCTGCCCGGTACTTCTTATGGTAACTGGAAATGGAGGTTCAAAGAAGGGGCATTAAATGAAGTAATATCAGAAAAACTTGCCGAAGTAACGAAAAAATATAATAGGTAGGGGGATAAGCTAATCGTCAAAAATCGTTAAGGATCATACTTCTGTACAGCCTCCCATATTATATGTATGCATCTAAATCAAAGGTACTGTCCTAGATATTATACAAAATAGAGGCAACTTATGTGCTTTCGCTGTGTCTAATATGTTTGCCGCCCCAAAACTTATGATGACAACGAAACAACGTTCCTGCGCCACCTTCGCATAAAAAAACATTAGTAACATCGGAAGAGGAAGAGTTTTTACGTTAAAATCATCTTGAGTTTATAAATACCTGGCTCACTCTATCAAGTATCCCTTTTGTAGCTGCAATAATTAGACCATAGTTTGTGATAGGGACACCTGCCTCTTTACATTTTTGTATCCTTGAGATCATTTCTTTACGGTTTATCATACATCCTCCACAGTGGATTACCATTTTATATTCACTTAAATTATCAGGGAAATCTTTTCCTGATATCCAAGAAAAGTCTAGATTGCCGTTTATATAACTCTCAAGCCATCTTGGTATTTTTTCTCTACCGATATCATCTTCTACCGGGTGATGTGTACATGCTTCAGCGATAAGTACTTTGTCACCAGGTTTCAACTTTTTAATGGCTTCAACTCCTTTAAGCAGTTCTTCAATATCTCCTTTATATCTTGCCATCAATATAGAGAAAGAAGTAAGAGGAATATTTTTGGGAACGATTTTATTAACTGTTTCAAAAACTTGAGAATCTGTAATTACTATTGCAGGTTTTTTATTTAATGATTTTAGAGTATCTGACAGAGTACTTTCTTTAGTTATAATGCCTACAGAGTTGTTATCTAATATATCCCTTAAGGTCTGTACTTGAGGCAGTATCAACCTGCCTTTAGGGGCTTCAATATCAATGGGAACTACTAAAACCGCTATTGAACCCGGCTCTATCAAGTCTCCTACTATACAAGGAGCCTCCCAACTTGAAGGGGCATGTTTGCTCAACGAGTCCCTTAGATTGTCTATCCCTTCCCCTGTTTTTGCACTTACAAAGAAAACAGGGATATTTGTTTCTTTAGAAAAATAGAAGAGTTTATTTTTATAATCTTGGGATTTGGCTATATCGATCTTATTTACTGCAATTATTATCTTTGTTTTTTTGTCTTTAAGTTTGCTTATCCATTCTTTTTCTAAAGACAGGTCTTCATCATCGGGAGTAATTAATACTAAAGTCATATCTGCAGCCTCTAATGCCTTTTCGGTTCTTTTTATTCTTTCTGACCCTATAGCTCCAATATCATCAATTCCTGCAGTGTCAATAAATACTACGGGGCCCAGGTTATGCAGTTCCATGGCTTTATATACGGGATCAGTAGTAGTCCCCGGATGGGACGATACTATTGATACATCTTGATGGGTTAGAGCGTTTATAATTGCTGACTTGCCGACATTTCTTTTTCCTATTATCGCAATATGAAGTCGACTGCCTTTAGGTGTTTTATTCATTTATCTGTCTCCCCTTTAGTGTAGAGATTATTATTTCTTCTAAAATAATTAAGCTCTATCAATATAAGGCATTAAAATAAGGCATTAAATGGTCTTCCTTTACGGAATACAGAGCTTTTAAGTCCATGTTTATCTAGCATTATAAGTGCATCGTCAATATGACAACCCAGATGTTCTAAACAGTGGGCATCTGA
>DUOC01000162.1 GCA_012839065.1 Thermoanaerobacterales bacterium
TGCGGAGGTCAACTCATACAGCGTGATGATGATACAAGGGAAACTGTAGAGAGGAGACTAAAAGTTTATAGGGCAGAAACTGAACCTTTAATAAAATATTATACAGATAAGAATATACTAATCACTCTTGATGGTAATAAAGATGCTGAAGAAGTTTTCGAAGATTTAAAAGGAGCAATAAGGGGATGTATCTAAAATGATTATCTTGAAATCCCAACGTGAGATAGAATGTATGAGAGAATCCGGCCGAATTGTAGCAAAAACTATTGAAACCCTTAAAAAAGTTATAGAACCGGGTATTACAACAAAAGAGTTAGATGTAATAGCAGAAAGGTATATTAGGAGTTTTGATGCGATACCGGCTTTCAAAGGCTATCGTGGTTTCCCAGGCAGTATATGCACTTCAATCAACGAAGAAGTAGTCCACGGTATCCCCGGATCCCGAGTACTTAAAGACGGAGATATAATAAGTATAGATGTAGGTGTTGTTTATAACGGTTATGTAGGAGATGCTGCTGTAACAATTCCGGTAGGGAATGTGTCAGAAGAAGCACTTAGGCTTATTCAGGTAACCGAACAAAGTTTCTTTAAGGGTCTGGAATTTGCTAGGGCTGGATACAGATTATCAGATATATCACACGCTATCCAAATATATATAGAATCTAACGGGTTTTCAGTAGTTAGGGATTATGCAGGTCATGGTATAGGTCAGAACATGCATGAAGATCCGCAAATACCTAATTTTGGACCACCGAACAGGGGCCCTAAACTGCGACCGGGCATGACGCTTGCTATTGAACCTATGGTTAATGCAGGTAAATATCATGTGGTAACACTAGAAGATAACTGGACTGTTGTAACGAGAGACAAGAACCTTTCTGCCCACTATGAAAATACTATTGCCATAACAGACAGTGATCCCGAAATCTTAACTGCCATGTAAAAACAGGCATTCAATTACGGAGGTGGAGCCGATTGGCAATAGGAATTAAAATTGGTCAAATAGTGTACTCAACTGCGGGAAGGGACCGGGGCCGATATTTTATAGTCGTAGATATAATCGATGATCAATATGTTATGATAGCAGATGGGGACCTAAGAAAGATAGAAAATGCGAAAAAGAAAAAGCTTAAACATATTAAAAAAACAAATATAATTGCCCATGAGCTAAAGAAGAAATTAGAGCAAGGGGAATCTATAAAAAACAGTGAGATACGAAACACCATTGGAAAATTATGTATAGACACCCGGTTTTATGGAGATAATAAGGAGGTTGATTGAACCTTATGTCAAAAGAAGATATTATTGAGCTGGAAGGAACCGTTTTAGAAACACTGCCCAATGCCATGTTTAGGGTGGAATTAAAGAACGGTCACAAAATTTTAGCCCACGTATCAGGTAAAATTAGGATGAATTATATAAGAATTTTGCCGGGTGATAAGGTTACCGTTGAACTTTCTCCTTATGACTTGACAAAGGGTAGAATAACCTATAGGTATAAGTGATGTATAGCAGCAGTGGAAGGAGGTATCACATTATGAAGGTCAGACCATCAGTTAAACCCATATGTGAGAAATGCAAAGTAATAAGGCGTAAAGGAAGAGTCATGGTAATCTGTGAGAACCCTAAACATAAACAAAGGCAGGGCTAATATTCTGAAATGGAGGTGTTAATTTAATGGCTAGAATCGCGGGCGTTGATTTACCTAGAGATAAAAGGGTTGAAATCGCGTTAACCTATATATTTGGTGTTGGAAGATCCAGAGCGAACGAGATATTGAAAATTGCAGGAGTTAATCCTGATACAAGGGTAAAAGATTTAACGGAAAGAGAGATTACAAAATTAAGAGAAGTTATCGACAAAAATTATAAAGTAGAGGGCGACCTTAGAAGAGAAATCTCGATGGATGTTAAGCGTTTGATGGAAATTGGCTGTTATCGCGGTTTACGGCATAGAAGAGGGCTTCCTGTAAGGGGGCAAAGAACAAGAACTAATGCCAGGGTTAGAAAAGGGCCTAAGAAAACTGTCGGGGTAAGGAGAGGCAAATAAAGAAAGGGGGATTGGATTATGGCAAAAAAAGGCATAAAGAAGACAAAGAAAAAGCGAGAACGCAAACATATTGAAAAAGGGATGGCTCATATACATTCCACATTTAATAATACAATAGTAACAATATCAGATCCTGCTGGAAATGCTTTATCATGGTCCAGTGCGGGAACTGTTGGATTCAAAGGTTCCAGAAAAGGCACCCCTTTTGCTGCACAAATGGCAGCGGAAGCAGCGGCAAAAGCAGCAATGGAGCATGGATTGAGAAGTGTTGAGGTATTTGTAAAAGGCCCCGGATCCGGCAGAGAAGCTGCAATTCGTTCTCTACAGGCGGCAGGATTAGAAATAAATTCAATAAAAGACGTAACCCCTATTCCTCATAATGGCTGCAGACCGCCTAAGAGAAGAAGGGTATGATATTATAAATATTATGATTAAGATAAAAATGGAGGTGTTTTACAGGCTATGGCACGATATACAGGACCTTCATGCAGATTGTGCAGAAGAGAAGGCATGAAACTTTATCTTAAAGGCGAAAGATGCTATACTGAAAAGTGCGCTATAGATCGAAGAGCCTATGCTCCGGGTCAGCATGGCAAGTCAAGAAAAAAGGTGTCTGAATATGGATTGCAATTAAGGGAAAAACAGAAAGCCAAGAGGATATACGGAGTATTAGAACGTCAGTTCAGAAGATATTTTGAAACAGCAGATAAGCAAAAAGGAGTTACAGGTGAAAACTTGCTAAGGATCCTTGAGACAAGACTTGATAATGTAGTTTATCGTATTGGTTTTGCTTCTTCACGAGCCGAAGCCAGACAGCTTATAAACCACGGTCATTTTACCGTGAATGGTAAGAAAGTAGATATAGCTTCTTACGAGGTACGTGTAGGTGAGACTATCGCGGTGAAAGATGACAGTAAAAAGCTGGATAAGTTTAAAGAACTAGCTGAGTTTGCAGCTGAAAAAACGGCTCCTCCATGGCTGGAAGTTGATTCTGAAGCTATGGAAGCTAGAGTAATAGCATTACCTTCAAGGGAAGATATCGACATTCCAATAGAAGAACATTTGATAGTTGAACTGTATTCTAAGTAAGAATATTTTATGTAGTGGTTTTGTTAATATCACCCTCAATAGATTATATTCTTAAAAGGAGGGTTACTTAATGATTGAGATTGAAAAACCAAGGATAGAGTGTATTGAGACTTCCGATGATAATACCTATGCTAAGTTTGTTGTAGAACCATTAGAAAGAGGCTATGGTACTACGCTTGGCAACTCATTAAGGAGGGTGCTTCTTTCTTCTCTTCCAGGTGCTGCTGTAACAACTATAAAAATTGAAGGCGCACTCCACGAATTTTCGACCCTGCCTGGTGTTGTCGAAGATACTACAGAAATAATATTGAACTTAAAACAGCTTTCCATGAAGCTGCACAGTGAAGAACAAAAAACTATAAGGATAGAAGCCCAGGGTGAAGGGCAAGTTACAGCCGGGGATATAATCCATGACGGAGATGTGGAGGTAGTCAATCCAGAACTATATATAGCTTCACTGGATGCTGACGGAAGACTCTTTATGGAGATGACAGTAGAGCGGGGCAGAGGTTATGTGCCGGCTGAAAGGAATAAGAAACCAGGGCAGCCCATTGGTATAATCCCGGTAGATTCTATATTTAGCCCGGTCCGCCGTGTAAACTTCCATGTAGAAGATACACGAGTTGGGCAGAGAACAGACTATGATAAACTTACTTTAGAAATCTGGACTAATGGAACTATAAAACCAGATGAGGCTGCAAGTTTAGGTGCAAAGATACTAACAGAGCATTTGATGCTTTTTGTGGAACTTACTGATAAAGCGGATGAAGTTGAAATAATGGTTGAGAAAGAAGAAAATGAAACTGAAAAAATAACGGAAATGCTCGTCGAAGAGCTGGATCTATCTGTTCGTTCATATAACTGCTTAAAACGAGCAGGCATAAATACAGTCGAAGAATTAATACAAAAAACACCTGAAGATATGATGAAAGTTAGAAATCTCGGTAAAAAATCACTTGAAGAAGTAGAACAGAAACTTGCCAACCTTGGCCTTTCATTGAAGAAATCAGAAGAATAAGGAGGGATTTACGTGGGTTACAGAAAACTTGGGAGAGAATCCGGTCACAGGAGGGCAATGCTCAGGAATCAAGTTACGTCTTTACTGCAAAACGGTAAAATAGTGACTACTGAAACTAGGGCTAAGGAACTAAAAAGGATTACAGAAAAGATGATAACATTAGGGAAAAAAGGAGACCTACATGCCAGGCGACAGGCCCTTGCATACATTCTTGATGAAACGGTAGTAACACATCTTTTTGAAAAAATAGCACCTAAATATGCTGACAGGAACGGTGGATATACAAGGATAGTAAAAATTGGACCTCGTAAAGGCGATGGGGCTCCTATGGCACAAATAGAACTAGTATAGAACAGCCTCTAGGAAGGCGGAATTTTATTTAGTAGGGGGGGTATACGATATGGAAACTATGATTGAAGCAAAAAATCTGTCATTTGCTTATCAGACATCAGAGCAAAAAATTACCCCTGCTTTAAGTGCTATAAATCTTTCTGTTAGGAAAGGAGAATTTGTTGGGATAATAGGGCCTAACGGATCAGGTAAATCTACTCTGGCAAAACTGTTTAATGGTCTTCTCTTACCAATGGAAGGAAGCGTTAATGTAAAAGGAATGGATACTAGGGACAGCAGCAAGATATGGGATATAAGACAGACTGCAGGTATGGTTTTCCAAAACCCGGATAACCAGATTGTGGCAACAATTGTTGAAGAAGATATAGCTTTTGGACCGGAGAATCTGGGTATCCCCTCAGATGAAATAAAGAGAAGAGTGGATGAAGCTTTAAAAATTGTTGATATGGAGGAATATAGGTACCACGCCCCACACCTTTTATCAGGGGGGCAAAAACAGCGGATAGCTATAGCCGGAGTTATAGCTATGAAACCGGAGTGCATAATCCTTGATGAACCTACAGCAATGCTTGACCCTGCAGGCAGAAAAGAAGTTATAAATACCGTATTAAAACTGAACAAGGAAGAAAACATTACGATAATCTATATTACACATTTTATGGATGAAGTAGTATTTGCTGACAGGGTAATAGTAATGGATGCAGGCAAGATTGTTATGGAAGGTGCCCCCAGACAAGTATTTACTCATGTTGAAAAACTTAAAGATTTAGGGCTTGATGTTCCCCAAATAACAGAGCTTGCATATCGGCTCAAATCGAAGGGGATAAAAATAAAGCCGGGTATACTAACCGTTGATGAAATGGTGATGGAATTATGTCAAATATAGTTGAGATGAGCAACTTAAACCATGTTTACATGCTCGGAACACCATTTGAAACTGCTGCACTTAAAGATGTAAATTTGACAATAGGAGAAGGAGAATTTTTAGGGCTAATTGGGCATACAGGATCAGGGAAATCCACTCTGATACAGCATATTAATGGTCTTTTGAAACCCACATCGGGAAAGATTATAGTTAAAGGCATGGATCTTACTGAAAAAGGAACAGATATGAGAAAAATAAGGGAAAAGGTAGGGCTGATATTTCAATATCCCGAACATCAGCTTTTTGAAGAAACCGTCTTTAAAGATGTTGCTTTCGGACCTAAAAATTTAGGTCTTCCAGAAGACAAGATAGAAAAAAGAGTTGAAGAAGCACTGCTAACTGTAGGAATAGATTATGAAACTACCAAAGATCGTTCTCCTTTCGAATTAAGCGGTGGTCAGATGAGAAGAGTGGCAATAGCCGGAGTTCTTGCCATGCACCCTGAGATTCTTATATTGGATGAACCAACGGCAGGGCTGGATCCCGGTGGCCGTAAAGAAATTTTAGGGCAAATACAAGGACTGAGAAAGAAATACAGACTAACAATAATATTAGTTTCCCACAGCATGGAAGATATAGCAAAATTAGCAGACAGGATTGCGGTTATGCACAAGGGGAGGATATTATTTGCTGGTACCCCTAATGAGATATATACAAAAGTAGATTTACTTAGGGAAATTGGCCTCGATATCCCTAAGATTACTGAACTTATGATAAAATTGAATAATAACGGGAAAAAAGTAAGGGCTGATATCTTTACTGTGGAAGATGCCGAGAGGGAGATTTTAAGGTTACTGAGGGGAAATGCAAATGTTTAAAAATTTGACTATAGGTCAGTTTATCCCGGGAAATTCTGTAATCCACAGACTGGATCCCAGGACGAAAATTATAGTAACCGTTATATATATAGTTCTATTATTCCTAATAAAAGATTTTTATGGTTATTTAATATTATCTCCCTTTATTATTTTGCCAATTTTGCTGTCAGGCATCCCTGTAAAGTATACTTTAAAAGGGCTTAAACCGATGATCATTCTGATTCTTGTTACAATGGTATTTAATATCCTTTTCACAACAGGTGAAGTATTATACACATTAGGGCCACTAAAAATAACTAAAGAGGGTCTTGAGATGTCAGGATTTATCGCCCTAAGACTTATTTTTTTAGTAATCGGAACCTCTTATATAACACTAACAACATCACCTATTGCGCTGACAGATGGCATAGAATACATTTTAACCCCATTTAAAAAGATAGGAGTTCCGGCACATGAACTAGCTATGATGATGACTATAGCACTGAGGTTTATTCCTACTCTCCTTGAAGAAACTGAAAAGATTATAAAGGCTCAAATGGCGCGTGGCGCAGATTTTCAAAGCCGCAATTTATTAAATAAAGCAAAAAATTTAGTACCTTTATTGGTTCCCCTTTTTATCAGCGCTTTCAGAAGAGCCGATGAGCTGGCTATGGCTATGGAAGCACGTTGCTACCGTGGCGGGGAAAACAGGACAAGGATGAAGCAGCTTAGAGTAACAACCATAGATTATTTAGCTTTCATTTTCGCAGCAGTTATAAGCTGTATTATCATCATTACTCGGTTCAGTTTTAATTTTGGGGTGATATAGGTGCACAACATCAAACTTATAATCGAGTATGACGGCACCAATTATCACGGATGGCAAAAACAGAAAAACGCAATTACAGTTCAGGAAAAAATAGAAGAGGTGTTAAAAACACTAACGAGAGCAAATATCAACTTAATAGGAGCCGGCAGGACTGATGCAGGTGCACATGCAAGAGGACAGACAGCAAATTTTAGAATAGAAGATCTGGCAATTCCTGTTAACAAACTGCCTCATGCAATAAATACCCTGCTGCCAGAAGATATTACAGTAAAACATGCAGAAGAAGTTCCCGAAGGTTTTCATTCCAGGTTTTGTGCCAAGGAAAAAATTTATTCTTACTACATCCTTAACAGTAAATTCCCTTCACCACTGGCGAGAAAATACAGCTTCCATTATCCAAGGGCTTTGGACATAAAAAATATGAGACAGGCAGGAAGCTATTTAATAGGAACCCATGATTTTGTGAGTTTTAAAGCAGCAGGCAGTAAAGCTAAGACTACAGTAAGGGAAATTCGTGGTTTTGAGATACAAAAAGAAGGGGAAATGATACGTACAATATTCAGGGGAGATGGCTTTCTATACAATATGGTTAGAATTATGATGGGCACAATTCTGCTGGTGGGTGAGGGCAAAGTACCTCCGGAATATATACAACATGTGATCAGCTCAAAAAAAAGAGAGAATGCCGGCATGACTCTTCCGGCAAAAGGTTTAATTTTAGAACAGGTAATATATTAGGTTTTTAGTTGACACCGAGGCATCAATATAATAAAATAATTCTGTATTAATATCTGCTGTATGAAAAGGAGGGATACTCTTGAAGACTTTTATGGCGAAAGCTGAAGATGTTGAAAGAAAATGGTATGTGCTTGACGCTGATGGAAAACCTCTCGGAAGATTGGCTGCTGAAGCGGCTAAGATCTTGAGAGGAAAACATAAACCTATTTTTACGCCACATGTGGATACAGGCGATTTTGTAATAGTTATTAATGCAGATAAAGTATTACTTACAGGTAATAAAATGAAACAGAAAAAGTACTATTATCATTCAAAATATCCGGGAGGGCTAAAATCGGTAAGTTATGAAGTGATGATGAAAGAAAATCCTGAAAAAGCAATAATGTTAGCAGTTAAAAGAATGCTCCCCAAAAACGCTTTAGGGCGGAAGATGTTCAAGAAACTTAAGGTATACCGTGGCGAAGACCATCCTCATCAAGCCCAGCAGCCGGAAATATGGGAAAACCAAAAATAACGAAAGGAGGGGTTTGAGTGGCAAAAGTTCAATACTACGGTACCGGAAGAAGGAAAACAGCTGTCGCAAGGGTAAGGCTCATTCCGGGTACGGGGAATATTATTATTAACGACAGGCCCCTTGATGAATATTTTAGCTATGACACGCTTAAGGTATTAGTAAAACAGCCATTGATAATTACCGAAACGTACGGAAAGTTTGATGTTATAGCAAAGGTAGAAGGAGGCGGTTTTACAGGGCAGGCAGGTGCTGTAAGGCACGGGATTTCACGGGCGCTATTGAAAGTCGATGGAGAGCTAAAACCTGTTCTCAAAAAAGCAGGTTTCCTTACAAGGGATCCAAGGATGAAAGAAAGAAAGAAATACGGTTTAAAGAAGGCAAGGAAGGCTCCGCAATTCTCAAAGAGATAATATATATGCAGACAGAAAAACCTGCAACGATGCAGGTTTTTTGTTTTTGTTGACAAGTTACCCGGTACATAGTATTATAACACAAGATGGATATACTACCCGGGGGTTTAAGGGAGTCAGCGGGAGGGATATTAATGGACTGGGATTTAATTATTATAGGAGGGGGACCGGCTGGGTTAACAGCAGGACTCTATGCTTCAAGAGCAAAGGTAAAAACTCTTTTGCTGGAAAAACTTATGCCAGGAGGTCAGATGACTAATACCACCGAAATTGAAAATTACCCTGGTACGCCTAAAGGTACTACGGGTACAGAATTAGCATTCAGAATGGAAGAACAAGCTAAAGAATTTGGGTTAACAATTGTAAGTAAGGAAGTAGACGCTATAAAGGTACAGGAGAGGGGAAAATTAGTTTTATGTGGCAATGAGGTATACACAGCAAAATCTATATTAATTGCTTCAGGAGCAGAACCAAGGAAACTTCAGGTTCCCGGAGAAGAAGAATACATAGGCAGAGGGGTCTCTTATTGTGCTACTTGTGATGGTGCTTTTTTTAGTGATAAGGACATAATTGTTGTTGGCGGTGGTGATACTGCTATAGAGGAGGCTTTATTTTTAACACGGTATGCAAGAAAGGTTAAAGTTATTCACAGAAGAGATAAACTTAGGGCTACGCAAATTCTGCAAGAAAGAGCCTTCAAAAATAAGAACATCGAATTTATTTGGGATTCTGTAGTCAAGGAGATTAAAGGTACTGCATTAGTTGAAGAGGTAATTTTAGAAAACGTTAAAACAGGGGAGCTTACTTCAATGCCAATAGATGGTATTTTTGTCGCAGTTGGCTATGTGCCTGATACTAAATTTCTAGAAGGGCTGATTACATTAGACTCTAATGGATATATTATAACCAATGAGAATATGGAAACAAATATCCCTGGTATTTTTGCAGCGGGGGATATTAGGAAAAAGCCGCTAAGGCAAGTTGTGACAGCTGCTTCTGATGGGGCGATTGCGGCGGTAATGGCTTCTAATTATATTGAGAATTTAGGATAGGAAAAGGTGACGCGTTGCGTCACCTTATTTATTTCTGATGTGGGGATGTTTGTGTTTGTCGTCTTTCTAATGACTGTAGCATGCTATAAAAATCAATTAAAAACTTTGGAATATATGATTTTTTTTGAGAATATCCATATAATTATAGGTTTAGTTTATACATATTGGGGGCTGTCATGAATAGGAAAAATTTAAAAATGATATTAATAATATTATGCATTATAATTATAAGTGGAATATTCTTTATAAACAAACTTTTATATATAAAAACGATGGCACTTCTGCCAGTAAGTTATCCTGTTATTGTGATCGATCCGGGTCATGGGGGTGTAGATCCAGGAGCAATTGGTCCAAGCTCGATATTAGAAAAGGATATAAATTTGCAAACAGCTTTAAAACTATACACTTTAATTGAAGAATGGGGAGGCACTGCAGTTCTGACAAGGGATGAAGATGTTGGACTTTACAGAGACGATCCTAATACTACTTTGCGAAAGAAAAAACAGGAAGATTTGATAAATAGGGTAGAAAAAGCCCGGTTACTTGGCGGGAATATCTTATTAAGTATCCATATGAATGCACATCTCTCACCTAAATGGTATGGTGCCCAAGTTTTCTACCATAAAAA
>DUOC01000001.1 GCA_012839065.1 Thermoanaerobacterales bacterium
CTTAAACCGCTCGGACACCCCTCCATCAGCAAACTGCATAAAAAAGTATAACATAATTAATTTTAGCTGTCAATCTCTATTACTTCCACCCCGCCCATATATGGCCTAAGAGCTTCGGGTATTACTACACTGCCATCTTCCTGCTGATAATTTTCCAAAATGGCTGCAAGTGTCCTCCCTACAGCAAGTCCGGAACCGTTCAGTGTATGGACATATCTGGCTCTCGACTTGCTGTCCGGTCTGTAGCGTATATCTGCTCTGCGTGCCTGGAAATCTTCAAAGTTGCTGCAGGATGATACTTCAACGTACCTGTTATAGCTGGGCATCCAGAGTTCCAGATCGTATTTTTTTGCAGCAGTGAATCCCAGATCTGCAGTGCACATCAGGACTGCTCTATAAGGAATCTTTAATATTTGAAGCACTTCTTCCGCATCATTTACTAATTTTTCAAGCTCTTCATAGGAGGTTTCAGGTTCTACAAATTTAACCAGTTCTACCTTGTTAAATTGATGCTGCCTTATGAGCCCTCTTGTATCTCTCCCATGGGCACCTGCTTCTGCTCTGAAGCACGCACTATAGGCTACGTAATATAGTGGGAGCCTGCTGCCGTCTATGATCTCTTCTCTATGCATGTTGGTTACCGGCACTTCAGCCGTTGGTATGAGAAAATAATCCGGGTTATTGAAAAGTTTAAAGGCATCTTCTTCAAATTTGGGCAGCTGTCCAGTCCCTATCATGCTGTTTCTGTTTACAACAAAGGGTGGGAATATCTCTTTATAACCGTGTTTGCTCGTATGGAGATCCAGCATAAAATTAACTAAAGCCCGTTCAAGCCTGGCACCTAGCCCTTTATACAATGCAAATCTTGAGCCTGTCATTCTGGATGCAGCAGCAAAATCCAGTATCCCCAAGTCTTCACCAATATCCCAGTGTGCCTTCGGTTCAAAATCGAATTTCGTGGGCTCACTCCAGCGCCTAACCTCAACATTTTCTTCTTCTGTAGTCCCTACCGGAACAGATTCGTCTGGAATGTTTGGTATTGTAAGAAGGAATTCATTCATTTCAGCTTCAATTTTTTTAATTTCTTCGTCTATTTCCTTTATGTTTTGAGAAACATCTCTCATAAGAAGGACCTTGTCTTCAGCTTCCATGCCCTGCTTCTTTAATTTGCCTATTTCCTGGGAAACTTCGTTCCTCTTTTTCTTTAACTGTTCTACTTCATATAGAAGCTCTCTGCGTTTTTCGTCCATATCTAAAAAACTGTCCAGATCTATTTCTTCCCCTCGTTTTTTAACGGCTTCTTTAATCAATTCCGGATTGTTTCTGATGATTTTAATGTCAAGCATTTATTATCCCTCCCGCACTTTATTTTAGTTTACTAAAATTCGATATTAATAAAATAACTCCCGCCTCTGATTTTCCAGGGACGGGAGCAATTCCCGCGTTGCCACCCTTATTGATTAAGAATAAGGTTAATCCGCTTAATTAAAATAACGGTATCATTCCGGTATCCCTTACTTGTTTTCGGGGATACAACTCAGGGATGGATTCGATGTGATCACATACCAGCTTGCACCAACCGCCGGTTCTCTTTAAATGTCATTGGCATCTACTATTTCCCTTCATAGTTTCTTTTGTTTTTATTTCTTGCTCTATATTATACAGTATATTCCTCATCTAATCAAATTTTTTTAATGAAAAAAGTATGTGTTTTTTTTCAAACAGCGATACCACAATGTTACCCCCAACCACACATAACCACAAACTAGCCAAGAGGACCGCCCCAGTTGAAGTCCATCCCAATGAAAGTCCCAAAATTGTTAGGTACATACAAATGAGCGTATGGGTACAATTGTTCGTATTTTTCACTTTTATTTTATATTATAATGTAGTATAATAGATACAAAGACCAGTATAATTCATGGAGGGGGATAAAATGAGGGATAATGTATCGGTACATTTAGCGTTGTACGGGGTGTTATCTGCAGCGGTAGTAATTGCAACAATAGTTTTTCGTTTTCCGGTTCCCCATTCAAGTCTCTACGGAGTAAATCTTGGAGAAGCTGTAATATATATAACTGCTTTATTATTTGGCGGCTTACCGGCTGCTATTATTGGCGGTGTAGGTTCAGCACTTGCCGATATTGTAGGGGGTTTTCCCGCATGGGCTCCTATAACTTTTTTTGTTAAGGGATTAGAAGGTTTGATTGTAGGGTATGTTTATAATAAAAGCGGGTCTACAAAGGACATCTTCGCAGTGTTTTGTGGTGCGGCAGTTATGGTTATAGGATACACTATTTTTGCAGGTCTAATATATGGTCTGGGAGCAGTGCCTGTTGAGTTTATCGGTGATATAATCCAGACAGCATTCAGCGGTATAATTGCAATACCCATAGCTAGAGGCTTAAAGAAAAGGATGTGATTTCATTGAAACCCGGAAAAGTAACACCTGAAATTATGGAAAAATATATTTTCCCTTATCTGGGGTCTAGAAGACCTGAAGTATTGGTGCCTTCAAAGATAGGAGAAGATTGCAGCGTAATCGATTTTGGGGAATATGTTTGTATAATTTCAACAGATCCGATAACGGGTGCAGGAAAAGATGTAGGGCGATTGGCAGTACATATTTCATGTAATGATCTTGCTGCAAACGGTGCAGAACCCATTGGGATAATGGTAACAATTATGTTCCCGGAAGGAACAACTGAAACACTGATTAAAGAAGTAATGGAGCAGATTCACGAAGCTGCACTTGAAATAAATATAGAAGTGCTTGGCGGGCATACTGAAATCACAAATGCTGTGTCAAGAACGATCATATCAGCTACTTCTATTGGTATGGCTTTGAAAGATGGGTATATTACAAGCTCTGGTGCAAAATCGGGTGACGATGTTATACTTACAAAAAAAGCCGGGCTTGAAGGAACCGCTATAATTGCATCTGATTTTGAAGACCGTTTGATAGGCAAGATGTCTGCTGAAGAGATTGAAAGAGCAAAAAGCTTTATAGAGCTTATCAGCGTTGTCGCCGAAGGGAAGATAGGGGCAAAATATGGTGCTACTGCAATGCACGATGTAACAGAGGGAGGAGTATTAGGGGCTGCATATGAAATAGCACTTGCTTCTAATGTAGGCATAACCCTTTGGGAAGATAAGATTCCTTTCTATGATGAAACCCTTAAAATCTGTAAAATCATGGGACTTAATCCACTAGGGCTTATTTCCAGCGGATCGATGCTGATGACTGCCCCCGATGGTGAAAAAATTATTGAAGCGCTTAGAAGCGAAGGAATTGAAGCGGCAATTATTGGTAAGATAACAGATAAAGGATTTAATATTATTGATAAAAACGGAAATATTTCTCCGTTTACACCCCTTGAGAGGGATGAATTATGGAAGATTTTATAAAATTTTTTTAAATAAATGTATAAACCCTCCAAAAATGGTTATCATATTAATGTAACACTGAACGGAGGAGGTTCGCTTATGGGGGATATTGATTTGATTGCGCTCTTGGGAGATCTTAAAGATGTTGATTACAAGAATACACTAGCAATAGCCAGTATTATAGAAGTTTTGATTGATAAGGGGATAATCGAGAAACATGATATAGCTGTTAAAGCCAGAGAGCTTGAGAGTTTTCCGAAATTATACCATATCTCTTAGCCCTTTTAATACTTTACTTGCGTATATTTTAGCTTTTTCCAGTGAATGATCCTGATAATTTCCACACTGCATTTCATTTGCTGCGGGCACTTCTTCAGTCTCTAATATTTTTTCCAGAGAACTGATAAGTGCTTTTTTTATTACTGAATTATCCTTTTCTCCTAATGTTGTCATATAAAAGCCTGTGCGGCAGCCCATAGGTGATATATCAATAATTTCATCAAGCTCCTCCCGCATATTAACGGCAAGTAAGTGTTCCAGTGTATGGACTGCATCTGTAGGCATTGATTCTTTATTGGGTTGTGTGAATCTTAAATCGTATTTTTGTATGATGTCACCTTTTATGCCGGTATATTTAGCACATTTACGCACATATGGTGCTTTGACCTTAGTATGATCCAGTTCAAAGCTTTCTACTCTTATTTGGTTCATAAATTTGTTCCTCCTTAATGCTTTCTATATATACATTTTAACATTTTGTATTTATATTACAAGAAAATTTAAAGGGGTTGAATAAGTATAGCATCTAATATCTAAAGACTATAGGCAATATAAATTCAGTCTAATTTTCTTATGATTTTATCCCCTTATGCTTTATATTTCAAACTAAAATATTAGATAAAAACGGTAATAGAAATGGCACAATAAAGGTAAGGATTGTTCCTGTGATTAGTGTTACCAATCCAAGATCAGCACCTACTACTTTTGTTATTGGAACCAGCATAGTATCCATATTGCCTGCAGCGCCCCCTGCAATTGGACTGCCTTTACTGATTTTTACCAGCAGAGGCATGAATAAAACTGTAAAAAATTCTCTCATTACATTAACAATAAAACCATATGTCCCTGTTTTAATACCATACATTTGTGTCATGTAAGCACCTGTCAAGCTGTAGTAACTCATCCCACTAGCCGATATTACAGATATATTTAGTGGTAATTTTAATATTAATCCTGAAATAACCCCTCCTATAATGCTTCCTGCTAAAATGGCAAGAGATAAAAAAACGACCTTAAAGCCCAGTATCTTAATATATTCAAACACTTTACGATTTGCTCCTATGGTAATACCTGCACCAATATAAAGAACAATTAATGAAGCGGTTAATAAATAATCTAGTATGTATACTTTATTATCAGGCATTACAAAGTAACCAATTGCTACCCCGATAATGATGCTGATAGGCATAAGCCAAAGCAGAGGCGAACTTTTTTTGTTTTCTTCTTCCGGTAAATCTATTTCTTCACTTATATTTATATTTTCTAATCTTATTTCCTTACTTATTTCATCTAGCGGCAATATTGTTTTTTCGACAATTATCGTAAATATTACACTAAAGGCAATTGCAGATAATGAAATAACTATACAATTAAATCCTATTAAGTTCAGATTAGATATAACTGAGTCATTGACTCCGATATTCATCCCTATTGTCAACATTAGAACAATTAGCATTATAGTTGTAATTATGTCTATTTGTCTCAAGAGACGATCGGATAATTTGTTTAATCCAAGAATTAACCCTATGCCTATACAAACATATGGCATCCACACCATAATACTAACCACCTTTGTTGTTTTATGTGCCGTTCAGATTTATTGATATTGATTTAATTTATAGATCCAAGATTCCTTTTAACTTTAACATTCTTGTACTAATATGGTATATAAGTATAATAAGAGAGGATAGATCAGCCTATCCTCTCTTATTATACTGTTAATTATTATACTGTTAATTATAGTTTGGTTACTTTGTCAATTATGGTCTTTTCAACGATTATTGCTTTTCTTGTTAAGAATTCTTTGATGTATTTTTCTGGATCTACACATCCTTCAGGTGCCCAAACACCTTTCTTGGTAATGTCTCCTCTTACGATCATTTGTGCGCCGATTGATGCAGGAATACCAGTTCCCGGAGCAGTTCCGCCAACCATGTCTATATCGTGTTGGATCTTATTACCGTCTTTTGTTCCTCTAACTACAACTTTGATACCGGATTCGTATTTGCCCATATCTTGTTGTGGTGGCCTTTGTTGCCATAATTCCATAGCCAAACGTCTTGGAACGATTTCTTTGCCATCAACTTCGATTGGTTCGGTTCCTGAGAAACCCCATTGGTTTTGAACTTTAAGAGCATCATTTACAAATTTAGGCAGCATGCCGCCTTTGTTCCATACGTTCTTTACGCCTTTTAGATATTTGGGGAATGTGAGTGGTTCTGGGTGTCCTACAAAATGTACTTCAACATCTCCGTATGGCTCTAAGAAGGTAACTATTTCTGAACCGGAGCCTGCAGGTACTGTTGTAAGTTCACCATCGATAAATTGTGGGATCATGCCTGTGTTCATGTGCAGTACGTGTTCCCAAACTGCTTTACCTTTGCAGTCATATGCACCTAAGAACCAGTAGAATATTACGTCGTCTACCTCATCCATTTTATTGCAAGCATCCATTGCAAGTACGTTTGCTGTTCCGGGGTCAGAGCCCATCCCGTATAGAACAGTGATTCCTGCTGCTTTTGCTGCTTCATCTAATTTCGGGTCCATCATTAATTCAACTGCATCATAGTCATCAGCAATATCAACATAGTCAACTCCTGCTTCAATTGCAGCTTGTACTACCTTGTATCCTGTCGAATAGAACGGACCTACAGTGTTAACTACACAGTCAAAACCTTTCATTGCCTTTTTTAGTTCTTCCTTGTCATTTACATCGATGTTCATAACACTTACTTTTTCACTTGCAGCCAGTTTCTTGAAAAGTTTTTCTTTCTTAGCACTTCTGCTAACTATTACGACCTCCTTAACATCTGGACTCTTTGTCAGGTCGTATGAGCATGCTGAACCTTGCACTCCTGCTCCGCCTACTACCATAATACGCATCTTACATATCCCCTTTCTTATTTTAGTTTGATTTGTTGTTTATTAAATAGCCCTTTAATAGTTTAATGGAGCTATTTTTTCAATCCTAGTATTGCCCTTGCTTCATCAGGTGTTGCTATTTCTCTGCCAAATTCTTTGGCAAGTCTAACAACCCTTTCTACTAATTGAGCATTACTCTTTGCAAGTTCGCCCTTTTTGTAGAAAATATTATCTTCAAACCCTACCCTTACATGGCCGCCCATTATTATAGCCATTGAAGCGAGGGTCAGTTCATACCTGCCTACCCCTGCTACAGTCCACGTGCAGCCTGCAGGTATAGTTTCTACCAAGTAGATAAGATCTCTGGGTTCTGCAGTAATACCGCCCGGGACTCCCATTACAAAGTCAAAATGCAGTGGCATGTCAACCAGACCTTTTTTCACAAGTCTAAGAGCGTTATTTATCATGCCTTGTTCAAATACTTCTATTTCAGGTTTTACTCCATATTCTTTCATTCTTTTCGCGAATAATTCTATATAATCTGGTGGGTTTTCGAAAACTCCGTCTCCAAAGTTAACTGTTCCCGTTGATAGAGTAGCCATTTCAGGGCTTAGCGTAACAGGTTGGACTCGCTCTTCTGCGGTCATTCCTACAGCTCCACCGGTGGACACCTGAACTATTACATCACATTTTTCCTTGATCAGATCCATTGCTTCTTTAAAGACTTCAACTGATTGGGTCGGTTTTCCATCTTTATCCCTAACGTGAAGATGGATTAAGGAAGATCCTGCTTTATAGGCTTCATATGCTGATTGTGCTATTTCCTGGGGTGTAATTGGCAGATTAGGGTTTTGTTCTTTTGTGGTTTCAGCACCTGTTAAAGCAGTAGTAATAATAAGCTTTTCCAAAATTATTCACCTCCTGATATTTTTAGAGCTTACCTTCTCTTTTGGCTATTTCCATAGCTATAAAAGCTGCTACATCAGGGGCTAATGTGCCCGGTCCAAAACCTGCATCATAACCTAATTCCACAGCAAGCTCATGTGATATACGCGGTCCTCCGCATATAAGTATTACTTTGTCTCTCATGCCTTCTGCTTCCAGTAGTTCTACAAGATTGGTTAGATTTTTTATGTGTACATTTTTCTGAGTAACTATCTGTGAAACCAGTATTGCATCGGCATTTACTTCTTTTGCTTTAGCTATTAATTCTTCGTTTAGAACCTGACTGCCTAAATTGTAAGCATTAAATTCAGGATATCTTTCTAATCCAAACTCGCCATTATAGCCTTTCATATTCATTATGGCATCTATACCTACTGTATGTGCGTCTGTTCCTGTACATGCTGCTACTACGGTAATTTTGCGTCCGATTTTTTCTTTTACAAACTCGTTTATCTCTTCTCTGCTCATTTTTTTCGTTACAACTTTTGGAACTTCGATTGCAGAATAATCTACAGTGTGCGTACATTTGCCGTAAACTATAAAATACGCAAAGTCTATCCCAAGATCTGCCATATATACTACAGAAGGTTCATCTAATCCCATTTTCTTCACAAGCTGGCGAGCTGCTTCTTTTGCTTCTTCACCTGCCGGAACCGGAAGGGTAAAACTAAGTTGAACGGCGCCATCGTTCATCGTGTCTCCATAGGGTTTTACATTTGTATAATCTACCTTCATCTGTCTTCACCCCGATTTAGAAAGATTTCGTAGAAAGGATTATAGTAATCCTCGCTTCTCTTGACAACCCCTTCCATTCCTTTTCCACCTTTGCGAGGTCTTTTTACGTCTGCAAATAAGCCTTGTTCAATTGCTTCCATTAGCCCTATTTCTTTCACTTCTTCAAGCATTGCATATGATTTTTCCAATGTCTCTTGTGCTCTTCTCTGTATTATGCCACCTTCCTTGAAATTTATTTCGTCACCTAAATTACGTGCGTTATTAAATACATATTGGGCATTTTGGATATTTAAGAATCTGTCGTGTAAATGTGGTGTATGGATCGCTTCGGTAAGCATACCAAGAAGCTGTATCCCTTGGTTTGTCATGATAGAAACCATATTAAACATTGCATTCATGATATGTCCTTTGAAGATGTTCCCAGTCATATATTTTGTAGGAGGCATATATTTTAGCGGTGCTTTTGGGAATATTTCTCTGCATAGTTGTGCTTGGGCAAGTTCATACAGGAATCCATTTTCAATGTCAGGATCCATTTCGAAAGCGTGACCTAATCCCATTTGTTCTTCGGGTAATCCTGAAATAAGAGCCAGCTGTTCATTTATAAATTGAGAAGTCAAAACTGTATGTGCGGCCTCATATGCATCTGCCGTTGTGAGGTAGTTATCTTCGCCTGTGTTTATGATTATGCCTGCATATGAGTTAATCATCCTTGAAAAATGCTGGTCTACAAAGGTTCGTTCCATATTAATATCCCTGAAGAGTATACCGTACATAGCATCATTAAGCATCATGTCAAGGCGCTCCATTGCACCCATTGCTGCAATCTCAGGCATACACAGACCAGAGCAGTAGTTGCAAAGTTGGATGTAACGCCCTACTTCTTGTCCTACTTCATCTAGAGCCTTTCTCATTATCCTAAAGTTTTCTTGCGTTGCAAAAGTTCCGCCGAAACCTTCTGTTGTTGGACCATAAGGTACATAGTCCAAAAGACTCTGCCCTGTTGATCTTATAACTGCAATTATATCTGCTCCGTTTTTAACAGCTGCTTTTGCTTGAATAACGTCTTCGTAAATATTGCCTGTTGCGACTATTACATAAATATGCGGTCTTACATTTAAGCTTAACTCTTTTATAAAACGTTCTCTTTCCATCCTGCGGCCTTTAATGTGATCAGCCATTTTTACAGCTAATTCATCGATCAGTTTTTTAACTTCTGCAGGATCTTGTGCAGGAATCTCTAATAGATTGATATTCCCTTTTCCTACTTCTTCGGCAACTTCTTGGGCCGAGTAGTTGTAGTACAACATGGCGTTACATATCCAGTATGCTATACCCCTGCTAAGCTCTCCGCCCTTTAACACCTGGTCTACTACTACGTTAGGAAGGGGAACATCTGCTGCATCTACACCATCAATTCCCAGTAGCCTTGCTACTGTACGCTCTATTGTTGTAGTAGTATGAGTATTAATATGGTCTTGGATGCTTTCGGCTATTTCTTTAGCTGTATTTCTTGCTTTATCAACCATTTCCAGGTCAAGGTTTAGCTTGTGTTGCATTATTACACCTCTCCTTCTTTTCTCTTTGTTTTTATTGGATTACTGACTAAAGGTACTTTTCAGCTAGTTTCAATGTTTCTTCATCAAAACCCATAAGCCTTGCAACTTTAATCGCATCTCTGGGAGGAGGAGTTTCTCCCTTTACCTCAATGAGACGGTAATCCATTAGGGAGTTTAGTGCTTCAACACCTAAAATACCCTTATTTGCTATATTTGTTTTTATAGCATTTAAATCTACATCTAATAGACCTTTTACTTGGAGATGAACTATCCCCGGAATTTGTGATAGTTCGTGGAAATGTGTGGTGATAACTGTAATTGAGTTTCTTTTTTTAAATGTTTCAATTACTGCTGAAGCGATTGCTATGCCTTCAGGGGGATTAGTTCCACGTGCCAGTTCATCTATTAATATCAATCCAAGGTCGTCTTTTCTTTTAATTGTTTCGCCTATAGATTTTATTTCGGCGCCAAAAGCGCTCAAACCTTCAGCCAGTGATTCCCCACTGCTTCCCGATAAGAATATAAAATTCCTTAACGAGAATTCCATACTGTCAGCTGGAACAAGGAGACCGTATTGTGCCATTGCAACAAGTAGCCCAACCATTTTAAGTGTTGCAGTTTTCCCGCCCATATTTACTCCGGTAATAAGTACTACAGGATTGTTTAAATCTATATCAATAGGTGTGTAGTTGAGCCGTTTTTTCCTAAGGTTTTCTTCAACAATGGGATGACGACCGCCTTTTATGTGTATCCTCTGCTCGCTTTGTATATGTGGTTTTATCCCGTTTATCTGAACACCTAATTTCGCTTTTGCAAATAATAGATCAATAATACCTATGTTTTCACTGTTTTTCATTAATATATCGAAATAACGGGATATATCTGCAGTTAATTTCTTCCTTATATTGTATTCTTCCTCTTCTTCCTTAAGTTTAAATTTCATAAGTTTATCTTCAAGTTGTGTTAGGGTTTTGGTTGGCCTTGGTGCAAATATTACAGAAGAAAAATTTTCCCTTAGATATACCAAATTCGGCGAATTTTTCATTTCGGATATAAGCTGCTCTTTATCGTCGCCTTTGCTTACTACTATTTCCCCTCTTGGGTTTATCTTATGCCCAAATGTATTTTCGATCTCCTTTTGAAGTGAATCTCTCTCTTCCTTTATGCTCAGTTCTATGTTTTTCTTCTGCTCTCTTATCCATTTCAGCCTTCTGGAATAGCTGTTTTCTATATAAAAAGTATGTCGACCTGTTTTTTCGGGATCTAAAAGCGTTTCTAATTGTTTTATCGGTGTAACAGAGATATCAAGATCCAGCTTTTGTAAGCATTCATCCAGTTCATTTAATTGAAAAAGAAAGTTTTTTATTTCATAAAGCTCTACCACATCCAAAGCGATACCTGAATTAGCCCTTTTTAATGAGCCCCTGATATCTTTTACGTGTGATATTATGCTTTCGATTTCTACTGCTAGTTTCTTTTTGTGCTGCATCACATCTTTACAATAACTAACTCTGTCTAGATCTTTTTCTAGATCTTTTTCTCTGCCCGGTAAAAACGGCATCATCCTCGATTTCATATCCCTGCCTAGTGAACATAAAGGTTCAATCCTGTTCATCATTTCGAGAAGCCCAATTTCCTTATATGTGTTCTCCTGAATAAAACTATTCATGGGAAGTCTCCTTTAACCGCATAACTATAATCTACAGTCTTTCTAATACAACATCATATACCGGGAGGGGATACATGGCTGATCTTATTTTATCTAAGAATTCGACTGGGTCAAAATTATACCCGGTTGGCGAATAAGGGTTTACTGTTAAGGCAAGCAGGTTTATAGGATCTAATACTCTTATCTTAATTCCCCTTCTTTTTAACTGTTTGTAAGTGCTGTCTTCAAAAAATACCTTTACCCCATCCTTTACTACAATATAAATCTTGTCAATATATGGAATATTTATTAAGTCCATCATAAACCTGTCTGTTACGGCACCACCTATAACTATCGCCTCTGTATTTTCATCTATTACAGCGCTAATCTCTTTTCCTGACAGCAGGGCATCACCCTGCTCAATTATTTTAAATCTGTCGTTTGCTACAATGCCTAACTTATTTTCTTGAACAATTTTAGCTGCCAGTTGTCTTATTTTAGACTGCTTAAGCTCTTTCAAACTAAACAGTTCAACCCTTAATTTTGTCTTATCAATTATTGATTCGATACTATAACCGATAGCTGCTCCCGTTGACAAGATCGTAGCATCTGTAACTGTCGGGGCTGCAGAAGATGCTCTGTCTAGTGCGCCGTCTATTATGATTAATTCTCCGCCAAAATCTTTCATCGTTTCTATGACTTGTTTTATGCCTGTGGATGTGGCAGGACCTGCAAGCTCTATATCACCAGACTCTCTTGCTCTGCCGATAATAATCTCGCCTAGTGGTGTGCTTATATCTGTGTTGTATAATATCTCTATCCTTGCATCGCTTGTAATCACACATTTTCTGGCAGTTGCAAGCAGAGTCCCCTCAGGCACCCATATCGCAGGTTTGTGTGTTCCGAATACTGCATCTATCTTTTCTCCATCTCTCCCTGCAGAAGTCAGCCCCAATACCATATTTCTTTTTGTTGATTGTTCGATAAGGTAATTTAATGTAACGGTTTTCCCTACATTTTTTGCCATCCCGATGATGGAAAGACTTTTTACTTTTTTTTCGACAACCAGCTCAAAAAGGGTCATATTATAATCCTCTCTTTAATAATTAGGCATACATCTTTTCAAATAAATCTCTGATTTTTTCGCTTTCTCTCAGAACATTAAGTGCTATTTCAGCATGACCTTTTGTATATCCATTACCAACAATCATAGTAACATCTTTACCGATGCCTTCTGCTCCTAATGCTGCAGCAGTGAAACTAGTTGCCATGCTGAAGAAGTAAACGGTTCCATTATCCTTTGTAGCCATGATTGAACCCATTTCTGTATTGGGTATATTTACACAGTTTATAGTGATATCAGCCAATTCGCCATTTGTAACTTCATCTATTATTTTGTATGTGTCAAGCGCTTGTGCTGCACTGCCTTGGATTGCCACGTCACAAAAGCCTAAATCTTTGATACGTTTAGTGCTTCTGTCGCTGTGCCCCATTCCGATAACCTTGCCTGTAACGCCTGCTCTTTTCTTTGCTTCGTATGAACACAACATCCCTGATTTTCCGCCAGCGCCTATTATAAATACAGTATCACCCGGTTTGACCAGTTTTGCTGTTTGTGCAGGTGCACCTGCTACATCCAATACTGATAAAGCTAAATTTTCAGGAATATCATCGGGAAGTTTTGCATAGATTCCGCTTTCAAAGATTATTGCTTCTGCTTCTACATCTACTTGGTCTATTTCTTTTCTTATTTCTTTGATTTCATAAATCTTGAGAGGTGTGAGTGAAAGGGATACTAGTGTAGCAATCTTATCCCCTACTTTGAGGTCAATCTTGCCTTCGAGGTCTTTTCCAATCTGTTTGACTGTTCCGACCAACATCCCGCCGGAACCTGTAACGGGGTTGTGATGTTTCCCTCTTTCATTTACAATTTCCAACATCTTCTTGGCAATCTTTTCATCTTCATTGCCTGCTTCCTTCTTGATTTGAGTAAAACTTGCCGAGTCAATGTTAAGGGTTTTAACATCTATTAGGATCTCATTATCATAGATTTCCATAGTATTGTCTATCTTCCAAGCAGGTTGTGGTAAAACACCTTTAGGTTCTATAACCCTATGCGAACCAAATTTACATCCTTTTGCCATACAATAACCTCCTTATATTTTTTACTTTTTTTATTTAAGAGAGCACTGTCCACCTATTATTATATTTCATGAAAATTCACAAGAATATGTTCATTTTTTATAACTTGTTTGGTTCATTTTTAGACATATTGTATAAAA
>DUOC01000163.1 GCA_012839065.1 Thermoanaerobacterales bacterium
TAAAACCACCATATGGTGGCTTTATGCTTGATCAAGGCTTGTTAGTATATCGTCATAAATATCAATTTTACATTTTCCATTTTCCCAATGAATACATGTATCACATCTTACATCTTTATTTTCGTTAGATAAAGCTGAAAGACCATTTCCTAAGTTTCCTATATAAGTGTATTCGGGGCACGATTGAGCCACTGATCGTAATTGATGTGAATTTGCCATCATTTCACCTCCAGTTTGTTATTTTTAGTTTGTCGGTATTTAAAAAAAATTATTCAGGGTAGAATAATATAAAGGAATTACCCAAAGAGGAGGTATTGATTTTTTTTGGCTAGGGAGAAACAAATAGAAGAAATATTAACATTTGTAAATTTGCATAAAGAATCTTTTGCAAGTAAAATTGTTTGCAATAGAATATTGGGAGATAAAAATTTAGAAATAAGTGAAGAGATAGTTAAAGAATTAACAGAAGTGCTGCCTAATGCCAAGCAAGAAGATATAGATGCGTGTTATGTAATAATAAAATAGGTTAATTAAACATCCTGCCTTGATATTATAAGGTGGGGTGTTTTAATTTTAAAGAAGGGTTTTTGCTGGTTAATAAAGAATTAATTATCGAAGAATTAGAAATTATATCTCTAAAATGTGAATTGATTAAAAATGAAGCGTACTTTAGTTTATATTACATTACAATTTATATTAGGAATTATAATAGGGAAGTTTTTAAGAGTGCCTATTATTTCAGGGCTGTTTATTTTTTTTGGCATATTATTTATATATGTTTTGGCACTACTTTTTTTAAACAACGCAAAAATATCTAAATTTTTGTTCCCTATAGTTGTAATAATTTGTGGCATATTTGCTATAAATATATCTATTTATAGCACTGAAGGGAATATTATAGATTTTGCAGGTCGTGAGGTTACTGTTGAAGGCACTGTAATTGAAGAGCCACTAATAAAAGCATCAGAAGTTGTATATACTCTCAAAACCAGCAAGGCAATAGAGAACAATCGAGTTTATCCGATTGATGGAAGTATTCTAGTTAGAGTAAAAAACGGTGATAATATTTACATATACAAATATAGTGATAAGTTAAGAATTAAGGGGACTATTTTTTTACCGTTTGGCTTAAGAAACCCTGGGGGTTTTAATTATAAGGAACATTTACTAGCTGAGGGGATTTGCGCGAATCTATACACAGTTGACAGTAATATCAAATCCCTGGGAAAAGATAAAACTAATCCGCTTAAAAATTTGGCATATACCATTAAAGAAAAAGCATATAACAAGATTGACATTTTGTACCCGAATGAAGAAAAGGCTGTTTTATCAGGTATAATGCTGGGGATTAAAGGCGAAATACCAGATTATATTATAGAATCTTTTATTAAAAGCGGTATATATCATATATTAGCCGTATCAGGTCTCCATGTGGGCTATATTGTAGCGATTTTATATTTTATTTTTAATAGATCACAATATAGATTGTTAGGTTTAATTATAACAATTATTGGAATTATCATTTATATTGTGATTGTAGGTGCAAGATCTTCGGTAATAAGAGCTGGAATTATGTCTATTATTGCTCTTATAGCCTTACAATTCGGTAAAGAAAAAGACAGCATAACAAGTTTAGCAGCTGCCGCATTGGTAATTCTTATAA
>DUOC01000164.1 GCA_012839065.1 Thermoanaerobacterales bacterium
CATTTCCGGGTATAGGAGTCGCCGATATTAAAACCGTATCTCCGGGCACAATATCGATTTTTCTGTGTTCTGACATTGCCATCCTTGTAAGCGCTGACATAGGTTCGCCCTGACTTCCCGTTGTCAGTATAACCACTTTATCTAACGGTAATTTGTTAATTTCATCTATATCTAGTATCGTATCATCTTGAACCTTTAAATAACCAAGTTCAATAGCTATACTCACAACATTAACCATGCTCCTTCCAACAATACCAACTTTCCGACCTGATTCTTCAGCAGCTGTAAAAAGCTGCTGAATCCTATGAATGTTTGAAGCAAATGTTGCGACAATAATTCTACCTTTCGTTGTTCTAAATATCTGCTCAATTGTGCTGCCAACAACTTTTTCAGACAGAGTATAACCTTCATGTTCTGAGTTTGTACTATCAGACATCATAACTAATACTCCTTTTTTGCCTAATTCTGCAAATTTATGAATATCTGTTATTTGCCCGTCTACTGGTGTCTGATCTATTTTAAAGTCTCCAGTTGTTACTATAATCCCAGCTGGAGTGTGAATAGCTAATCCTACTGAATCAGGTATGCTGTGATTAACTCTTATAAACTCCACTTGAAAATTACCTATATCTACCGAGTTTGGAGGAGTTATAATATTCAATTCTACATTTCGTCTAATCTTATTTTCTTTCAATTTTCCTTCCACAAGTCCTAAAGTAAGTTTTGTTCCATATACCGGTGCATCTATCTCTTGTAAAATATATGGGAGTGCCCCAATATGGTCTTCATGCCCATGAGTTAACACTATACCTTTAATACAATCCTTATTTTCTTTAAGATATGTTATATCCGGTATTACAATATCAATTCCAAGCATTTCTTCTCCTGGAAATATCAGCCCTGAATCGATTACAAGTATCTCCTTATCATATTTTACTATATACATATTTTTACCAATTTCACCTAACCCTCCTAGAGGGATTATTGAAACTGTTGGTTCGTTTTTTACCAAATACATTTTACCTCCTCATTTCTTTTTTCGATCAGCTTTTTTAATTTTTTACATTAATTATTAATCAATAAGTTTCAGTATAAAATTTAGTACATAGTAGTTTTTCTCGCTTCCAGATCAACAATTACAAACTCTGTGCCAATTTTTTTTATGCAGTTCCAGGGAATTTCCATATATTTTTTTTCGGTAAAAAAAGGAAATCTCATTTTGCTAGTAGGCACAATAAGGTATTCTATTATACCGCTTTGTTCATTTATTACAAGATCTGATTCGCCTATGGTTCCCATCCTAGCCCCGTTTTGCAAGTTTGCTATCTCCTTTCCGCTCAGCTCACTTAATCTCACATTCTCCCTCCCTTTCCTTAATAATATTCTTTACTAACCCGGTATGACCGAACCCACCGTCACCACGTTTTGTATTTTTTAATTGTTCCACCTCTATCATTTCCGCCTTCCAGATTCTCGAAATAATCATCTGAGCAATCCTCATCTTCCGACAGACTGTAAATTCTTTTTTGCCCAAATTTATTAATATCACTTTAATCTCACCACGGTAATCACTATCTATTGTCCCAGGGCTATTTAAAACAGTTATACCATGCTTTAACGCCATACCACTCCTGGGTCGTATTTGAGCTTCATAACCTTGTGGCAACTCTATTTTTATGCCTGTTGGCACCAGTGCTGATTCCCCTGGCTGAATTACAATATCTTTGTCAACGTTCGCATAAAGGTCCATTCCTGAAGAGCCATCTGTCATATAATCAGGAATTGGTATATCTTTAGCTCCGGCTATCCGTTCAAGATAAATTTGGATCTTTCTCATAATATACACCTCATTTAATATTTCTAAACATCTAGAGATGATTGCTGCTATATATTATCTCATGTATATTTGTTACTTTATAGCCTTGTTCCTTTAATTCCGCAATTATACTTGGAAGAGCTTCTACAGTATCCTTTACAGGGTGCATAAGTACAATTGCACCGTTATGTGTTTTCCCCAGAACTTTATCTCTAATATATTGACTGCCCGGTTTTTTCCAGTCTATAGTATCAATACTCCACAATATTATTTTATAATTCAGTTCTTCAGCAGCTTTTATTGTATCATCGTTAAATGCTCCTGATGGAGGTGCAAATAGCTCAGTTTTAATCCCTATTATCTCTTCGATTTGTTTTTCTGCTTTGAGTATCTCTGCCTTATTCTCTTCTAATGTAAGATTTGCATGGTTTTTATGACTATAACCATGATTTCCAATCTCATGCCCTTCATCATGAATTATTTTCAAAAGTCTTGGAAAGCTTCGAGCCCAACTGCCACCAATAAAAAAAGTTATTTTAATATCTTCTTCTTTGAAAATATTTAGCAAATCGGGAATATATTCATTCCCCCAATATACATTACATGCAAATGCTATCTTTTTCGAATTGGGATCCCCTTTATAAATAGGTTCATTATAATAATTAAAAACTGAATAATAACTAGAAAATACCTTTATGAGTATAAATATTAAAACTATTATAACAAACAAAAATATATATTTTTTTGGTAATCTAATAATCATTATTTTCAATTATTTCATCCTTTCTCATTAGTTTGTTTAAATTAATCTATTCAACTAATGAGAAAAAAATGTTTAAATAACAAAAAACATAAACCGATGAAGCGGTTTATGCCTTATCTTCCACCTCGCTCAAAGCATCTTTTCTGGAAAGATTTATCCTGCCCTGATGATCAATATCTGTTACTTTTACTAATATTTCATCACCAACATTAACAACATCTTCTACTTTATCTACTCTTGTTTTCTCTAATTTTGAGATATGAACGAGCCCTTCTTTCCCCGGTAAAATTTCTACAAAAGCCCCAAAATTAGTAGTTCTTAATACTTTCCCAAGATAAATACTGCCTACTTCAACATCTCTAGTTAAGTCTTCTATTAATTTTTCTGCTTTCTTTGCTGATCTTTCATCTACAGATGCAATATAAACCCTACCATCGTCTTCAATATCTATTTTTACACTGGTTTCAGCAATTATCTTATTTATTGTCTTGCCTCCAGGGCCTATTACATCTCTTATTTTATCAGGATCTATTTTTAATGTTAATATCCTTGGAGCATATGGCGATAGATTGGCTCTCGGCTTATTTATCACTTGATTCATTTTGTCTAATATAAATAAACGTCCTTTTCTCGCTTGATTTAATGCATTAGCTAGAATATCTTCATGTAACCCTTTTACTTTAATATCCATCTGAATAGCTGTAACCCCTTTTTCAGTTCCGGCTACTTTAAAATCCATATCACCTAAAAAATCTTCTATCCCTTGAATATCCGATAATATTGCTACCTTATTCCCCTCTTTTATGAGACCCATTGCGATACCCGCAACCGGAGCTTTTATAGGAACCCCTGCATCTAAAAGTGATAAAGTGCTACCGCATACACTTGCCATTGAAGTAGATCCGTTAGAACTAGTTACTTCAGAAACTAGACGTATAGTATAGGGAAATTCTTCTTCAGAAGGTATCATTGGCTCAAGCGCTCGTTCAGCAAGCGCTCCATGCCCTATTTCTCTTCTGCCAGGGCCCCTTAAAAATCTTGTTTCTCCTACACTGTAAGGTGGGAAATTATAGTGATGCATATACCGCTTAAATTCTTCTATACCCAATCCATCAAGTACCTGTACATCACCCATAGCACCAAGTGTAGTAACTGTTAGTACCTGAGTTTGCCCTCTGGTAAATAATCCAGATCCATGGGTTCTAGGTAGAATACCAACTTCACAGGTTATCGATCTAATTTCATCCAAACCTCTGTTGTCTGGCCTTATTCCTTCTTCTATAATCATCTTCCTAACCTGTTCTTTTAATAGTGCATCCAAAACATCTTTAATCTCTTGCTCTTTTTCCGGAAACATCTCTTCAAAGTTTTCAAGTGTCTCTTTATAAACTGAATCAATATTATCTTCCCTTGATAATTTATCGGGATTCTTAACAGCATTTATCAGTTTTTCTTCTGCAAATTTTCTTATTGCGCTTTCTATTTCCTTGTCTATTTGATATAATTCTAATTTCATTTTTTCTTTTCCAATTTGGGCTACAATATTTTCTTGGAACTCTACTATTTTTTGTATTTCTTTATGCCCAAACATAATTGCTTCCAGTATTTTATCTTCAGGCACTTCGTTCGCTCCAGCCTCTACCATAAGTATTGCATCTTTAGTACCTGCTACTACTAATTTTAGTTTGCTTTTTTCCCTTTGTTCACAGGTTGGATTTATTATTAATTTCTCATCAACAAGCCCTACATCTACTGCTCCAATAGGACCATCAAATGGGATATCGGATATACATAACGCAAGAGATGCGCCATTAATTGCTGTTACATCAGGCAGATTATCTTGATCAACTGATAGAATAGTTGCAATAACTTGAACTTCATTTCTAAAACCATCAGGGAATAAAGGTCTTATTGGTCTATCGATTAATCTTGCCGACAGAATAGCCTTTTCACTAGGTCTCCCTTCCCTTTTTATGAATCCTCCCGGTATTTTCCCTACTGCATAAAGACGTTCTTCATAATCAACAGTTAGTGGAAAAAAATCCACCCCTTCTCTTGGCTCTTTTGAAGCTGTTGCTGTTACAAGTACAGTTGTATCACCATAGCTTATTATTACCGAACCATTAGCCTGTTGAGCTAGTCTGCCGGTTTCAACAACTAAATCTCTTCCGGCTAAATTGTATTTAAATAGATTCACAAATATCCTCCTTCCATCTATTTACCATCTTAATAATAAAGAGCGGGAAGGTTCCCCCGCTCCTTTTCCCTATTTCCTTAAGTTTAATTTCTCAATAACAGCACGATACCTTTCGATATCCTTATCTTTTAAATAATTCAACAAGCCTCTTCTTCTCCCTACCATTTTTAGCAGCCCTCTTCTTGAATGGTGGTCTTTTTTATGTTCTTTTAAATGTTCGTTTAGTAGATTTATCCGTTCTGTTAGAATGGCGATTTGGACTTCCGGGGAACCAGTATCCGAATCGTGCTGCTTATAGTTTTCAATAATTTGCTGCTTTTTATCCTTAGACAAAGCCATATCTATTCACCTCCTCCATTTATAGAATCGCCCTAAGCCAAGAAAACCGTCGGAGGAACGATATTCTTCGCGTAGGGTTCAAACCCTTAATAATTTTAGCATATAAAACATTTTTTGTAAACAATCTTCAGTTTTTTGCATTTGAGAGCAGGGCTATATCTTTCAATATTTGATTTTTTAATTCTAATTGGTTATTAAATTTTATTATATCTCTGATCCTCCTCTTAAAAAATACTTCCAGTTTATCATTATATATATTTTCCGAAAAATTAATTATATGAACCTCAACTGATAAATCCTGTTCTTCGAAAGTAGGATTTTCACCAATACTCGCAATGCCATCGTACCACTTGTTTCTATGTCTTACCTTTACAGAATATACACCACTTTTTGGAAGAACCATTAAAGGATCTATATCTAAATTTGCAGTAGGTATTCCCATTTGCTTACCTCTACCCTTGCCTCGAATTACAGTACACTCTATTGCATATGGTCTCCCTAAACATGCTTCTACTTTTTCAATATCACCATTTCTAATCAATTCTCTAATATAGCTGCTACTGACTACCTGCCCAAATTTGGTAACAGGGGGAATTACATCAAGATAAAAATTGTATAATTTTGATAATTCCTTTAAATCTTCTATTGATCCAGTTCTATTTTTCCCAAATCTATAATTAAATCCTACAACAATATGCTTCGCTTTTAGTTTAGTTACTAATATATCTTTTACAAAATCTC
>DUOC01000165.1 GCA_012839065.1 Thermoanaerobacterales bacterium
ATAAATAAGAACGATTAAAGTTCAATTATTAGACTGCATTTCTTGTTAAATTATATTTTTAAAAGTATAGCCAGTCAAGGTTAAAATAAATTGCAATATTTAATTCGCCACCTCGATAAATTGATTTTAATAGTATAGTATATTTACTATATAAACTGTATAAATACATGTAATTAAGATGTTATTTATTATTGCCAAAAAAATATGTTAAAAAGTATAGCTCATTTTAAAATATATGCTATAATATATTATATAAATAAGGTTTAAGGGGTGATTTTTTTGAGTGAGTATATTAAATGGTTTCATGAAATTAATAAAAGTGACATCCCGTTAGTGGGAGGGAAGGGAGCAAATCTGGGTGAACTTACGCAAAATGGAGTAAATGTGCCGCCAGGATTTTTTGTTACTTCTTCTGCTTACAAGAAATTTATTTCAATAGCAAACTTAGATGAAAAAATTAAAGAGATTATTAACAGTCTAGATGTAGAAGATTCTGCCCAACTACAGCTTAAAAGTAAGGAGGTTAGAGACCTTATTATAAGCTGTAAAGTTCCGGAAGAGATAAGAAAAAACATTGAAGAGTCTTATATAAAATTTGGAGAAACAATTGGAATTAAAGATCCTTCTGTTGCAATAAGAAGTTCAGCAACAGCAGAAGATTTGCCTGAAGCATCATTTGCAGGACAACAGGACACATATTTAGAGATAAAAGGGATAGATGAAGTAGTTTCTCATGTGAAAAAATGCTGGGCTTCTTTATGGACTGCAAGAGCTATTTATTATCGGGAAAGGCAAGGTTTTAATCATTTCGAAGTGTCTTTGAGTGTCGTTGTTCAAAAAATGGTTAATAGCGAAAAGTCAGGAGTAATGTTTACAGCTAACCCGGTTAACAATAATACAAACGAAATCATGATAAATGCGAGCTGGGGTTTAGGGGAAGCAATTGTATCAGGTGCTGTCACTCCCGATGAGTATATAGTGGAAAAAGATAGTTTATCCATAGTAGAAAAACATATTGCAGATAAAAAAGTCATGATAATTAAAAAAGATAGTGGGGTAGGAACTGTAGAAGTAAATGTTGAAGACTATCTTGGATTTGATAAAGTTAGAACCCAATGCCTTTCTGATGAAGAAATAAAAGAACTAAGCCGGATTGGAATAGCTATAGAGGAATTATACGGCTCATATCAAGATATTGAATGGGCATTTGATAAAGATACAAAAAAGCTATATATTTTACAGTCGAGACCTATTACCACTTTAAAAGGCGGGGAGGAAAAAGAAATGGAAGTAAAAAAGGATGAAGATCTTAAAGTACTAGTAAAAGGACTAGGAGCATCACCTGGTATCAGCAGTGGGAAGGTAAAAAAAATTAGTGATATTAATGAAATAGCCAGGGTTAATGATGGAGATGTGCTTGTTACTATAATGACAAATCCTGATATGGTGCCTGCAATGAAGAAAGCTGCTGCAGTAGTCACCGACGAAGGCGGAAGAACCTGTCATGCTGCTATAGTATCCAGAGAATTAGGTATACCTTGCATAGTTGGTACAAAAAACGGAAGTAAAATTTTAAAAGAAGGTGAAATGATTACTGTAGACGCTACAAGAGGTGTAGTATATGAAGGTAAAGTACTTGAAGAAAAGCAAAATGCTAATAATAAAAGTACAATTGAAATCAGCGGGCTTAACGAAGATTTTGTTCATCGATTAGCTCCAATAACTGCAACAAAAATATATATGAATTTAGGTGAACCTTCTATAATTGATAGATATAAAAACTTGCCTTTTGATGGTATTGGATTAATGAGAACTGAATTTATATTTACCAATATGGTAGGTGCTCACCCAATGTATTTAGTTAAGACAGGTCAGGGAGATGTTCTTATTGATAAAATGGCTGAAGGCATTACTACAGTTGCACAAGAAATCTATCCAAAGCCAATAGTAGTGCGTCTTAGTGATTTTAGAACAAATGAATTTAGAGGTTTAAAAGGTGGAGATGAAGTCGAACCAGTTGAAAATAACCCAATGATAGGGTGGAGAGGAGTTTCCAGATACATTTCTCCTGAGTATGAAGAAGGATTTAGACTTGAATGTAAAGCATTAAAAAAAGTTAGAGAAGAATATGGCTTAATCAACGTATGGGCTATGCTGCCTTTTGTAAGAACAACATGGGAACTTGAAAAAGTAAATAGCATAATGGCTTCAGAAGGATTAATTCGCAACAACAACTTTAAAATATGGATAATGGCTGAGGTGCCATCTGTAATATTTGCAGCAGAAGAATTTTCACAACTTGTAGATGGATTCAGTATAGGTAGTAATGACCTAACTCAATTAATAATGGGCGCAGATAGGGATTCTGGAATACTAAATAGTATGGGATATTTTGACGAAAGAAACATCGCTGTTAAAAGATCAATTAAAATATTAATAGATGCAGCTCATAAATATGGAAAAACAGTTTCTATATGTGGTCAAGGACCATCTCAGTATCCTGAATTTGCAGAGTTTTTAGTACAGCAGGGTATCGATAGTATCAGCGTAAACCCCGATACTGTTGACTATACTCGTAGATTAGTTGCATCAGTAGAACAAAGAATAATCTTGAACAAAATTAGACAATTATAAAAAAAGGTAGTTAAAATAATAGCCCCCTATATTTACTTTGAATATAGGGGGCTCTATATATCTTCGGTAAAACACTATAACGTTTCATGTTTTATCATTTCCAATATTTTACCTGCCGTTTCTTCAACTGCTTTATTTGTAACATTTATAGATCTGCATCCTAGTTTTTTAATTATACCATCCGCATAATTAAGCTCTTCTATAATCCTTTCAAGACTTGCATAGCTAGCTGTTGCATTCAAACCTAGAGATTTAAGTCTTTCTTTGCGAATTTCAAGAAGGTGTTCCGGTGTTATAGTAAGTCCGATAATTTTTGACGGAGGCTGCTTAAATAATTCATCAGGTGGAGCTACTTCAGGTACTAAAGGGATATTAGCAACCTTATATCTCTTATGTGCTAAATACATGCTTAAAGGAGTTTTAGAAGTCCTAGATACCCCGATTAGGATTATATCTGCCTTTGCTAGTCCTCTAGGATCTTTACCATCATCATATTTTACTGCAAATTCTATTGCCTCAATTTTTTTAAAATACTCTTCATCTAATTTTCTAACGAGACCCGGTTCTAGTTTGGGGGTAATACCCATAATATTGGAAAACGCGTCCATCATAGGCCCCATAATATCTACAACCGGTATTTTATTCATATTTGCTTTATCAATAAGATATTTTCTTATATGTGGGAGAATTATTGTTGCAACTATTATGCTGTAGTTTTCGGCTTTTACTTGCTCAATTATATCATCTATATGTTCTTCTTCTGTAACATAGGGTATTCTTACTATTTCAATATTTCCAGAATCAAATTGGCTAGCTGTAGCCCTTGTTACCAACTCCGCTGTTTCGCCAATGGAATCGGAAACCACAAAAACCTTTGGCAGTAATATGTTGTTTTTTATCTTTATCTCCTCCTCAATCAAAAAGTTTTTCCTAACTCAACAAAAATCTTTGTTATATTTGTTTTTGTGATTTTCCCAATTACTTTGTATTTTACACCCTTCTCCCCTTCATCTTTTATGGATACTACTACTGGAAGGGCATCAACTTCATGTTCAACTATTTTTTCTGCTGCATGATGAACTGTATCTTCTGCATCTATTGTTATTATATTTGGCATACGAGTCATGATTATTCCTACCGGGATCTTTTGTAGTTCTACATTCCCAATAGCAATCTTAAGTAAATCTTTTCTGGAAACAATACCAGCAAGATATTCATCATCATCATTTACAAACAAGGTCCCTACATCTTCTAAAAAAATTGTTACTATTGCATCATATATTGAAGTGTTTTCTTTTATAATAATCGGAACACCTTTTACGTCTTTGACTTTTATTTTTTTTATGTGTTCAGCAAAAAAGTTTTCGATAGTTTTTCCGGAGTAAAAATAGCCAACCCGCTGTCTGGCTTCTAAAATACCAGTCATTGTTAGTATCGCTAAATCGGGTCTTAAAGCAGCACGACTTAAATTTAATTTTTCTGCAATCAACTCACTGCTTATAGGTTCATTTTCTTTTACTATTTCGATAATTGCTTCCTGTCTAGGCGATAATTCTATCTAGACCACCACCTTTGCTGTATTTGTGTTATGCTGTATTATAAATATTAATAATAGTATATACTATATTACATCTTGGTTTCCTTCTTTTATAGTTAATTTATAATTTTATCTTATCTAAAAAAGTAAGAGACTTTAATTTTTTTTCAAGATAATTAGCTATACAAATTCGTAGTATTTTTTCCAATTCTTGTATTAAATTAGGAGTTAATTTGACTAAATCTAGTTGTTCATATTTTATCTCAGACAAAAATTTTAAAAGATTTAATGTTCCTTTTTGTATTTGTAAATTGTTTTCTCTAATACTACAACAATTGCTGCATACAAATCCACCTTCAGACGGTTTGAAATATATCTCAACTTCATCATCCAAAGAAGCCTTACAGTTAATACAGCTATCCATATAAGGTAAAATTCCTGTCAACAATAGCAGTTTAATTTCAAAGAAACGTGTTATTAGCTCTATATCATCATTTTTTAATATCCAATAAAGTGTTTTTAAAAAAAGAAAAAACACCTCTTCATTCTTTTGCTTTTCAGGAACAAATTCGTTGACTAGTTCAGCCATATATGATGTATATGCTAATTTTTTAAAATCATCTCTGATCCTAAAAAACGATTCTTTTATTTGGCATTGGCTAATGTTATCAAGCTGTCTGCCTTTAAATAATAAAAACTCACTATATGTAAATAATTGAGTTCCACCAATTAGACGATTCCGAGGTCTTTTTACACCCCTTGCTACAGCTTTAATTTTACCATATTCCCTAGACATTAATGTAATAATCTTATCAGCATCTCCTAAATCTTGGTGATATAGGACGATAGCATTTGCACTATATAGTGACATGAATTTCTCCTCCAAAAGATTTAATATATATAAAAAAGAGTATTTAACTATACCCTAAATTTCTAAAAAAACCTTCCTTGTTTCTCCAATCCTTATTAACTTTAACCCATATATCTAAAAAAACATTCGTACCTAGAAATTCTTCAATATCTATACGAGAAAGTTTGCCTATTTGTTTAAGCATACGACCATTCTTGCCAATTATTATCCCTTTATGTGATTCTTTTTCACAATAAATAGTTGCTCTAATATAGACAATTTCTCCTTGACGTTTTTCTTCAATTTCTTCAACTTCTATAGCTACGCCATGAGGAATTTCCTCTTGCAAAGATTGCAAAACTTTTTCTCGTATAATTTCTGCTATAATAAATCTTTCCGGCTGATCAGTTATCATATCATCAGGATAATACTTTGGCCCTTCCGGTATTATTTTTACTATAGCTTCAATTAGCTTATCTAGGTTTATCTGATACAAAGCAGAGATTGGAATAATATCATAAAAATTCATTTTACCTTTAAAACTGTCTACAGCAGAATTTATCTCTGATTTAGTCATCAAATCACTTTTATTTAATAACAATATAACCGGAGTTTTTATGTTTTTTAGTAAATCCAAAATATATTCGTCACCAGCACCAATATATGGACTGTCAGTAATAAAAAGAACAGCATCTACCCCTTTCAATGATCTGATTGCAATGTTAACCATGTGTTCTCCTAGCTTGTATTTTGGTTTATGAATTCCCGGTGTATCTATAAATACTATCTGATAATCTTCCCTTGTTAATATGCCGTGTATTACGTTTCTCGTAGTTTGGGGCTTTTGAGATATAATTGCAACTTTTTCCTTGATTATATTGTTTAAAAGAGTCGACTTACCAACATTGGATCTACCCAGTATTGAAACAAACCCTGATTTAAAATTTCCGCTCAATTTTTGACCTCCAAACTGTATTATTTATTTTAATTATTCATAAGATACCTTAGTATTAGATGAAACAAGGTGAATCCATGTCTTTCCAGGATTGAGATTTATTTCCTTGTCATCTTTGCCAATAAAACGAGTAGCACTACTACGGCTATCTTTTTCCCATTTGATTTCTGTTATGCTTCCATTGGATATATAAAAACCCTTACCCTTTCCAACCATCATTATATCCAGACGCCCTTCGGAATCAATAACTTTGAAATTTACAAACTGAATAATTATGTTTTTTGTTCTAATTTGTGTTTCACTGACCGCGTCAAGATGAGGTTCTTCGTTAATATTTCTTAAATAGTTACCCGCTGTTGGGTCATACTTATACATTACAGTATATTTGACCGGATATTTAATACTAATAAATTCAGCAGATTCTCCATTTGGAACCATATCTTCTTCATTGAACGAAAATTTTCTTTTTCCTGTTTTTTTATCAAACCCCTTGTTTCTGGCAGTGATATTTATCCTTTCGATATTAGTATATTTATCATGGGGTTCTTTTCGACCGGGATATCGGTAAAACGTAACACAATCATATATACCGTTCATACCTTCAATTTTCAGCTTCTCAATTTGATCCCACGCTTGAGGGCTTCCGCCGTAATATACATAAATAGCATTATACTCTAGAACAAGATCGAGACAGTTATGACGTGCGCTTCTTACTGGGCCGATTTCAGTTGCGTCATCATTATGTAAGTATACCGCAAAAAACCTTGTAATTCCACCTTCAAATGGTATTTCATAAACTAAATCCGCTTCACTTAGACCACTCTGAGGTCTGGCACTAGGATGATTATCTATCATAACCGCAATTGGCCTTTTCCCTTCAATTAATCTTTTCTCGACAAGTTCTCCGCATAAGGGGCATACTACAGGTTCAATAAGCAATTGGCTATTTTCAAAGTCCTCAAGATCATCTATATTATTATCTTCGGGATCGAGAACTGGTTCCTGAGGTTTGTTGCAACCTACGGCAACAAACATGATTAATAATATGACCAATAATATTAGCAAAGTAAATATATTTATTTTTAAAATATTATTGCTGTACATGCACCAATCTCCTCCCACGGTACGTTTAATTTATTTAAGAAAATAACGCTAAAATTATTGCACCTATTAAAAAAAAAGCTGCGATAAAAATAAATATTAAATGTAAGGTTGATTGACCCGCTATAAGCTTAATGTTCGGGAAAAATTGATTTATTTTATTTAAAAAAATTACTAACCCTATAATAATCGAATTTAATACTGCAGTTAAAACTGCTCCTGCAGCAACATCTTTAGCAATCCTGGCTTTTGAATGATATTTTTCAGTCAAAATATCAACAGTTGCCTCTATAGCAGTATTAATCATCTCAGATAAAATTACGAGTACTATGGCAAAAAAAAGAGCTAATAACTCAAAATTAGATAAATTAAAAAAAGAACTGAAAAATAGAACTGCTAAGGCTATTGTAAAATGTACCCTCATATTTCTTTGAGTTTTTAGTGCATATACTATACCGGCGATAGCATAGCTAAAACTATCTTTAATTTTCCTTCTGACTTTCATTGTTTTTAACTCCTTCAATATAAGGAAAAATATTTATTTTATTATATATTTATACTAGCAAGTATATCTTTTTCCTTACTCCTCATCTTTTCTTCATCTTCTTTATCTTCGTGGTCATATCCTAAAAGATGAAGAAGCCCGTGTACAGCAAGGAAGATAAGTTCTCTGTTAAAAGAATGCCCAAATTCTTTACTTTGTTCATCTACTTTTTCTATTGATATAACAATATCACCTAACAATAATTCCGTCTCATCAGAAAGTGTAATATTATTAAAATCATCTATCATAGGAAAAGAAAGCACATCTGTAGGGGTGTTTATCCCGCGATATTTTTCATTAAGTTCCTGAATATACTCATTATCTGTTAGAACTATGCTCACTTCAGCTTGCCGATATAAACATTCTTTATCTAGAGTATATTTTATAGATTTTTTTAATAAATTAATTGTATCATCTTCGATATTAACTTTGTCTTGCAGATTTAAGATGGATATTTCCATGTTTAATTATTGCCTCCTAACCTTGTAAGATCTTATTAGTTTTAAATGAACTATTTTTCGAGTTGACTTGTCTGATTTGATATATTTCTAATAGTATTATTCTTCCTTTTGAGTATATTCTTCATAAGCCTTTACAATTTTCTGAACAAGAGGATGTCTAACCACATCTCTATCTGTTAAATAAACAAATTCTATCCCTTTTATATTTTTTAGTATTGTCCGCGCTTCTTCCAGCCCTGAATACTTTCCTTTTGGAAGATCTATTTGGGTTATGTCACCGGTAATCACTGCTTTGGAACTAAAACCCATTCTGGTTAAAAACATTTTCATTTGTTCAGTAGTCGTGTTCTGAGCTTCATCGAGGATTATAAATGAATCATCGAGTGTTCTACCCCTCATATAAGCAAGGGGAGCTACTTCTATCATGCCCTTTTCTATATATTTTTGATATGCTTCCCCCCCAATAATGTCGTATAAAGCATCATATAGAGGTCTCAAATACGGATCCACTTTTTCCTGAAGGTCTCCTGGTAAAAATCCTAATTTTTCTCCTGCTTCAACTGCCGGTCTGGTAAGTATTATTCTATTAACTTCTCTATTTTTAAATGCACTGACAGCCATTGCCATCGCAAGATATGTCTTGCCTGTTCCTGCAGGTCCTATCCCAAACACGATATCATTATTCCTTATTGCCTCTGCATATACTTTTTGCCCTAATGTTTTTGGTCTTACATTCTTCCCTCTTGCAGTTACACATACAATATCGTCAACTAGTTCCATCATGTATTCACTATTACCGCCTTTAGCAAGAGCAATCGCATAGCGTATATCATGGCTTGTTAAAATCTGCCCGGTCCTCCAGATTTCTATCAAACTTTTTATTAATTCCTCGGCTTTTAAAACCTTATCTTCTTCTCCAAAAATTATAATATTATTGGCTCTTACAACAATCTCTACACACAGTTCTTTTTCTATAAGAATCATGTTTTTATCGTGTTCGCCAAAAAGATTTACCATTTCTTTTATATCTCTAGTCTCAATAGAGATTCTTGATTCTATCTTTTTTTCGGTCAAATATATTTAACCTCCTCTTAAAACTTCATATTGTATTTTTGTCGCATAGAGCAAAATTTAAATTAACTATAACAGTTTATTTTTGTATTATCTTTTGCTTTACTCCGATATCCTCTATGGTTTCAACTGTTAGGCTAACCTCTAAAACACTTTCATCCTTAAGCAGCAATTTCCCAAAATTCTTTGTTGTTAGAGTAGAACCATCCGGGATAAATTCATTTATTTCTTTATTTAAAATGTCCTTACCTACATCAAAAGCACCCTCAATACCCAAAAATATCTTTTCTTCTTTTGTCTCATACTGCTTTTCAGTAATGATTTCGACAAATCCTAATATATTCCTCCAACCTAATATTGTTTTCTTTTCAATTTCAGAACGATATTTATTGAAAACAGGGCCGACTTTCTTAATCGGGATTTCACAGTTTTTAAATTTTATTTTTATTAACATAGACGTACGTCCTGTTTCTTTATCTATTATTTTTGTTAATGGGACTTTAATTCTTTTGTTATAAAAGACTCTAGCCTTTACGGTGCCCTTCGCATGTATGAAATTGTTATCAAAATCACTATCTCCACTTATACCTTTTATAAGAATTTGACCTTTCTTTATTAAATCGCCTTTTTTAACAACTCCCTCTCCTTTTAGAATTATTATTTCTTCCACAATACCGTCTTTGCTGGCTATAATATTACATGGATCTGTATCTTCAATTTCAGGGATCTGGGTTCTTTCAACTACTGTAATTATTACTTTAGTGCCTTTTATTTTCATCCCTGCCCAAGCGATTTCAGGGTTTTGCAATATTAAATTGTTTATTATATGATTCCGATCAATTTTATATTTCAGAACTCCGGTTTTTAAGCCTGATTCTTTTAAACTTTGTAATATTTTTTCTGTAGAAACATCATTATTGCCAATAATCCGGATATCCCATATTATGCTGGCAAAAATAAACTGAATAGATAAAAACAATATCAGACCGACTAAAAGACTTTTTCTTTTTAATAATTTTTTATATAAAAAAGGAAAACCTTTTTTGTTCGTAATTACAACACTTGTTCCAGTTTTCCGTGCAATATGTCTTATTGACTTAAACTTTTTAGCATTAATTTTAAGTTCTATAATATCTTCGCCAAGTTTTTGCACATCCCAAATAAATATTTTCTCCAGATTTATTAAATTTAAGAATTTTTCAAGCATATTACCTTTGATTCTAATAATAACATACCCATTAATATAATTCCATATTTTAAAAATTAACAAGCCAATCCCGCCTTTTACTTACTTATTTTAATGCCGCTGATCTGCCCGTTAATAATAATCGCTTCATTTATAATTACTTTTATTTTTAAGTTTTCACCACTTATAACAAGTTCTCCTGATCGTGTATTGATTCTTATCATTGTTTCTGTATATTCAACAATTCCTAGATGATTTTCTAATGTCATATATATATCCCCAATAAGTGTTATTTTTGGCAAATCCATTACGATATCTTTCGGGAGTTCCATATATTCTGAAATAGTATATGTTAATTTTTTTATAGTTTCTTCCATCTTTTTTTAACTCCCTTCCTAATATCTTCTTAAATATATCTATGCAGAGCTTTTGTTAAAATTCATTAAAAAAAAGGGCATTTAAGCCCTTTTATTTGTAAATTGAACAGGCGGTGTATATGGTTTTTTTTGCTCTTGGAGCACCTAAAACTTCAGACATTATTATACCATTTATTATCAGATTTTTATCTATTATCATTCCTTTCCCCAGCTCTTCATCTTCTTTCTGATTTGCTTCTATGCACTCAGTATCCTTTTTGATAGTTGGTTTGTAACTTTTTGGGGCCTTCTTTTTATGCTCGTATTTATTATAGTCTTGATTTTGATAAGCAGTATTATAACCTTCTTCTTTCGTTTTCGATAATGTTTTATTGTCTTCAATATCCCTTTTTCTATATTGCTTATGTCGACTCGGTGCTTTTCTGTTTAGTGTGTTTCTTAAAATTGATAATATAACAATTATTAGTAAAGGTGATATGTTTCTAAAATCCATTTTTAAATTCACCTCTGCTTATTCATTTTTACTATTTTTTTGTCGGAGGCGTTCCTTCTGTCCCTAATTTTGAAATAGACTCTCTCATTTGAGTATCTGCTAAAAGATTTTTTAAATTATAATAGTCAATAACACCCAGTTTCCCTTCCTTTAATGCTGTTGCTAAAGCTTTAGGTACTTCTGCCTCAGCCTCAACAACTTTTGCTCTCATTTCCTGAACCATTGCTTTCATTTCTTGTTCTCTTGCTACTGCTAATGCCCTTCTTTCTTCAGCTTTTGCCTGTGCAATCCTTTTATCTGCTTCTGCCTGGTCTGTTTGGAGCTGTGCGCCTATATTACGTCCTACATCTACATCAGCAATATCGATAGATAAAATTTCAAAGGCTGTTCCAGCATCAAGCCCTTTATTTAATACTGTTCTTGATATTAAATCAGGGTTTTCTAATACTGCCTTATGAGTATCTGAAGAGCCTACAGTTGTAACTATACCTTCTCCAACTCTAGCTATAATCGTTTCTTCGCCTGCTCCTCCTACAAGTCTGTCAATATTAGCTCTCACAGTAACCCTTGCCATGGCTTTTATTTCAATTCCATCTTTCGCAACTGCTGCAATTGTCGGTGTTTCTATAACTTTTGGATTAACACTCATTTGAACTGCTTGAAGCACATCCCGGCCAGCTAAATCAATTGCCGCTGCACGTTCAAAACTTAGAGGTATTTCAGCCCTTTGAGCAGCAATAAGTGCATTTATCACTTTATCTACATTACCACCAGCTAAATAATGTGCCTCAAGTTTATTTACATTAATGTCTATCCCTGCTTTTGTAGCTTTAATCAGCGGGTTTACAATACTAGCAGCAGGAACCCTTCTCAATCTCATTCCAATGAGGGTAAACAAGCCTATTTTAACACCCGCTGCAAGTGCAGAAATCCACAACCCTATTGGAATAAAACTTAATATTACTGAAATAACAATAAATATTAAACCGATAATTATAATTAAAAATACAATTTCTCCCATAAAAAAACCTCCTTTATAAATTTTGAACCTTATTATTTTTACTCTTCTTCAGAACTAACCACAACCTTTGAGCCTTCAGTCTTTATTATTTTGACCTTCTTGTTAGATTCTACAAACTCACCTTCAGTTATAGCATCTAATCTCATATTTTCGACAACAATTATACCAGAAGGCCGCAGTGGAGTTACTGTCTTGCCTATGTGTCCTACTATGGCATCTAGATTTTGATCTGAAACTTTATAACCCAAATCTTTTTCCTGTTTCATAGTTAGTATAATCTTATCAAGAAATGTAATTTTCGTTATATATCTAAAAATTAAATACAAGATAATAATACTACCCACGAAGGATACGATAATTGAAATAATTGCTTGATGTATGCTTGTTGAAGCAGCTAATATACTTGCTATTATACCAGATATCCCTAAAATGCCAAACACACCGAATCCTGGAATAAATGCTTCAATAATTAACAAAACTATACCAACCAAAAAAAATGCAAGCGCTTCAAATCCAGCTAATCCAGCTAACATATGACCACCAAAGTATAACGCTAGTGAAATTATACCTACTGCACCCGGAAGCCCAAAACCCAGGGTTAATATTTCAGTAATTATTCCAACAAATCCTATTGTTAAAAGAAGCGGACTTATATATGGATTAGTTACTAATCCGGCCAATTTCTCTGCAAGAGACGGTGTAAGTTCTATTATATTCTTATCTTCTAAATCCATATTTTCAAGCATTTCTTTCCTGCTATCTACAAGTTCATCTGCTATATTATGTTCTTTGGCTTGGGATGCTGTAAGCGAAAGAAGTTTCCCTTTTTCTATCACTCCGGGGATCTCTATATCGGCATCAGCCATAGCAGCAATGATTTCTTTGTTTCTGCCTTTTCTTTCAGCTACACCTTCTAATTTTGAAGTCCAATAAGAAACTATTTTTTCTTCCTTGGGTCTGGGTTCTGCCGCTCCTATAGTACTGCCATAAATCATAAATACTTTATCACATGATATTGTAATTAAAACTCCTGCGGACACAGCTTCATTTTTAACTAATGCTATAGTAGGTATTTTTGTATCCAGTATTGATTCACTAATTTGTATAGAAGCATCTATTAATCCACCCGGTGTGTTTATTTCAAAAACGATAGCATGAGCTTTGTTTCCTTCAGCTTCTCTTATGCCTCGCTGAATAAAATTAGATAAGCCCGGATCTATCACGCCTTTTACGGGGATTATATAAACTTTGTCCTCTAAAATATCTTGTTGTACAGATTCTGCAAATACTACACCTGTAAATAGAAATGATACTATTATTACAAGAATGATTGCAAATTTGGGAATAAGCTTTTTATTCACGCTTTTCACCTCTATTTTGATAACTGTAATATATTATACCATTAATCATATAAAATAAGTAACTAGATTAAACAACAAATAACTAAAAAACTTGGTATCCTCTTTGATACCAAGTTTTTTAGTTATTGTAAGTACTGTTCTACGATTCTTTTGACCACACTTCCGTCTGCTTTACCCTTAAGCTCCGGCATAATCTTCCCCATTACCCTACCTATATCTCTAGGGCTTGAAGCCTTCAGTTCTCCAATTTTTTCTTTGACTAGAACTGCAATCTCCTCCTCACTCATTTGCTCGGGTAAATATTCTAAAAGAATTTGTATTTCATTTTTTTCTTTTTCAATAAGATCGGGCCTATCACCCTTTTCAAATTCTTTGATAGAGTCTTTTCTTTTCTTCACTTCTCTATTTAGAATCTCAATAACTTCATTATCATTTAAATCACGTGCTTTGGATTTTTCTTCGTTGATTATTGCTGCCCTTGCCATTCTGATAGTAGATACTCTTTCACGTTGTTTGTTTTTCATCGCTATTTTCATATCATTAAATAATCTGTCTTTTAAAGACATATTTAATCTCCTCTTTTATTTATACTTTCTTCGTCGTGCAACTTCAGATTTCTTTTTTTTACGAACACTTGGTTTTTCATAGTGTTCTCTTTTCCTAATTTCTGATAGAACTCCTGATCTTTGACACTTACGTTTAAATCTTCTCAGTGCATTATCAAGTGACTCATTATCCCTTACTTTAACTTCTGCCATTCTAATTTCCCTCCCTCCGATAGCCATGTATAAGCAAGATATATTTTCATGATTTATTGCTGCTATTTTATCAGATAGTATATATTAAACATTATTTTATTTATCCGGGAGGCCATGTCATTGCCCTTCCTCCTAATAGATGAAAATGTAGGTGGAAAACAGTTTGGCCTCCATCTTTGCCACAATTGTTTACCAGCCGAAATCCTTCTTTATCTATATTATATTCCTCTGCTATTTTTTTAACAACTGTTGTGATATGCCCCAATATGTTAATATTATCCTCATTTATATCCATAATAGAATCTATATGTTCTTTTGGAATTATCAAAACATGAACGGGCGCATGTGGGTCAAGGTCTTTAAAGGCTAATACTTTATCATCTTCATAAACTATCTCACTAGGAACTTCTTTATTTGCTATTTTACAAAATATACAATTATTCATTTTCCCACCTCCTTCTGAATCTAATAAGAAAGGCAATAATGATAATTTGAATTCTACTGTTTAAAATATTCAACAAAACCTGTAAAAATCCTTCTTAATCGTAAAAAAACGTCAGCTTTACTAACTTATTTTAACCCCATATACATACCCATCTTTTACCTCTACTAGTTTTACATCTTGGATAGTTCCTTGTAATAATATGTCTCCTGATAAATATACCGGGATATAATTTTGTGTATACCCGATTATTAAATTTTCTTCTTTATTATATTCTTGCTCTATTAAAACTTTTAAAGTTCTACCTAAGAACCCTTTATAAAAATTATATTCCTGTTTTTTTGTTATATCCTCTAATATACGGCTTCTTGTATTTTTTACTTTTGACGGCACCTGATCAGGTAAAGAAGCAGCAAGGGTCTCAGGATGGGGCGAATACTTAAAAATATGGGTCCTACTAAATCCTATTTCTTCAATAAATTTCAAGGTTTCATCAAAAAGATCTTGAGTCTCACCTGGGAAACCGACCATTACATCAGTTGATATAGCTACATCTTTTATCTCTTCACGTATTTTGCTAATAATTTTTTTGTATTGTTCGGGAGTATATGGTCTGTTCATTTTTTTTAAGATCTTATAGCTACCACTTTGTAATGGAATATGAAGGTGGGGACATATCTTGCTGCTATTTTTCATGATATCAATTAATTCCTTAGAAATTTCGGTTGGTTCAATAGAACTTAATCTGATTCGCTCTATCCCGTCAATTTTAATTAGTTCTTTTAATATATATTCCAACCCTATCCCTTTATTTGTTATTTTTTCATTATTTAATCCTTTACCGTAAGTGCCTAGGTGTATTCCTGTTAATACTATCTCCTTAAAGCCCCTTTCAGATAGTTTTTTCGCCTCTCTTAATATCGCCTTTGGTTCTCTGCTTCTGGCAGGACCTCTCGCATATGGTATAATACAATACGAACAGTATTGTTCGCATCCCTCTTGTATTTTAATAAAAGCTCTTGTCCTTTCTTTATAAATATAAGGTGATATTTCTTCGAATACATTTAACTTACTTATATCGCAAACATGAACAAAAGGTGACAAATTACGATGACTTTTAGCTATACTTTCAACTAATTCCACTATTTTATGTTTATCTTTTGTTCCAAGAATTAGATCCACACCCTCAATCTTTTTTATTTCTTCTTCAGCAACCTGCGAATAGCAACCTACTACAGCAATAATTGAGTCTGGATTTTTCTTAACCGCCCTTCTAATGATCTGCCGAGATTTGCGGGCGCCTTGACTAGTGACAGTACATGTATTGATTACATAGACATCAGCTGTATCATCAAAATCAACCAGTTTATACCCTTTACTTTCAAAAAGACCCATCATAGCATCTGTTTCATATTGATTAACTTTGCAACCGAGTGTGTAAAATGCAGCACTGGGCATATATTAACCTCCTAAATCTCCCAACTCATACATTAATATTGATAAAACAGTAATAGCAGCAGTTTCCGTTCTTAGAATCCTTGGCCCTAAAGATGCAGCAATACCGCCTCTTTGTATAATTAAATCTACTTCTTCTTTTATAAAACCGCCTTCAGGCCCTATAAAAAAACAAACTCTTTTTAATCCGTTTTTATTTTGCCTTAGTATATCCTTTAAGTTCTTTGCCTTTTCTTCTTCCCATAATACAATTAGAAGTTGTGAGTTTGTTATCATTTCAGTATTAAAACAATCTTCAAATGATAGTATTTTATATATATTAGGAATATAAGACCGATTACTTTGTTTACATGCTTCTAATGCAATTTTCTTCCATCTTTCAACACGTGCATATAATTTTTTTTCACTTTCTATCTTAACTACTGTCCTATCAGATATTACAGGCACAATAGTTGAAATCCCTAATTCCGTAGTTTTCTGTATAATAAAATCCATTTTATTTGCCTTTGGTAAACATTGGAAAATAGTAACATCTATTGGTGGATTTGTATAAGATGTATATTTATCCAAAATATTTACTTCAACTAGATTCTTTTGTATACTTTGTATCTCACAAAAGTAATCTATACCTGTACCATCAAAAATGTGTATTTTTTGTCCTTTTTTCAATCTGAGTGTTTTATAAATATGAAGAGCTTCCTGCCCCTCGATTAGCGCCTTTGATTCGAAGATATGCTCAGGTGGAACAAAAAATTTTGGCATATTACCACCTCTATTTCTTATCTTTCTTTGCATATCAACGTAACCCATTCGCCTTCTTCATATTCTTCCATTACTGCCAAATCATTTCGGACTGCCACTTCTTTTATTTCGCAGCTGCGTTCTTTTATAATCCCTGATAAAACTAATAAACCATCAGGTTTTAAATTAGCAGAAACTGTTGGTATAAAATCACTAATCACATCCGATGTTATATTAGCAACAATAATATCTCCTTTTTCTGTTATTCCCTTTAATAGATTTCCTTTGATTATCTTTACCTTTTCTGCTACTTGATTTAACTTAACATTCTCTGTCGCTACTTTTACAGCTGCACTATCTATATCTATACCTATAACCTTACTAGCTCCTAATTTTGCTGATACAATAGAAAGAATACCGGAACCACATCCTATATCTATAACTACATTTCCGATAGTTCCTTCTAATATTGTTTCTAATGCCTTAATACACATTTTAGTAGTTTCGTGAATTCCGGTACCAAAAGCCATTCCGGGATCTATTTTTATAATAGTTTCTTTGTCTTTTGGTTGATATTCTTCCCATGTAGGCTTAATTACTATCTTCTCGCTTATCTTGATTGGTTTATAATATTTTTTCCATGACTCAGCCCAGTCTTCTTCAGAAATCTCTGTTAGTTTTATATCTCCTGAATTATTTTGTCCAAGTCTATTTAACGATACTACTATATCCTTTATTTTATTATCATAATTATTGTCCAAAGGGAGATATCCTTTTACTATAGCCCTGTCTTCCGGGATTTCTTCATTTGATAAACATTCTTTTGAATCTTCTATTACTACCCCCGTAATACCCGCTTCATATAAAATATATGTTACAATATCTATTCCTTCATTCGTAGTGTAAATCCCAATTTCTGTCCATCTCATAATTAGCCCTCCACCAGCAAATATTATCCTCCAAAGGCATCTTTCATCTTGTCAAATATATTTTTATGTTGTTCTTTAATTTCCTCTCCACTAATCTCAGCAAATTGTTTTAATAGTGCTTTTTGTTTAGGAGTCAGTTTTTGTGGTATAGTAACATTAACTTTAATATGCAAATCCCCTCTGCCATACCCTTTTAAACGAGTAATACCAAATCCCTTCATGCGAAAATAAGTTCCAGGTTGAGTGCCTGCAGGAATTTTTAGCTTGGCTTTCCCTTCAAGTGTTGGAACATAAATTTCATCACCAAGGGCTGCTTGAACAAAGCTAATTGGGATCTCACATATAATATCATTACCCTGCCGTTCAAAAACTTCATGGGGTTTTACATATATAAATATAAATAGATCTCCGTAGGGGCCCCCCATTTCACCAGGCTGCCCTTCGCCAGTTACTCTGATTTTTGAACCTGTATCGACCCCTGCAGGAATTTTAACATGTATTTTCTTAACCTTCTGTATTTTCCCTTTTCCGTAACATGTCTTGCAAGGTTCCTTAATTATTTTACCTGCACCGTTACATTTACTACAAGTTCTTACACTAACAAACCTTCCAAAAGCAGTACTCCGAGTATATTGCTCTTGACCTGTTCCATGACATATCGGACATGTCTCTAATTCTGTCCCTTTATATGCCCCTGTGCCATGACAAGATTCACAATCTTCCATCCTTGTGATTTCTATATCCTTTTCAGTACCAAAAGCTGCTTCTTCAAGCGTTATTTCCAAATCGTATCTTAAATCAGCACCTCTTCTAGGGCCAGAAGTTTTATGACTTTCCCTATTACCAAAAAACATATCGAAGATATCGCCAAAACCACCAAAAGTAGAAAAGTCGCCAAAATCGCCAAAACCACCATAATTAAAGTCACCTTGCCCGTTAACTCCTGCATGGCCAAATTGATCGTATACTGATCTTTTTTGAGGATCGCTTAAAACCTCATAAGCTTCATTTATTTCTTTAAACTTTTCTTCTGAATTTTTATCTCCGGGATTAACGTCAGGATGATATTCTCTAGCTAATTTCCTGTAAGCCTTTTTTATTTCATTTTCATCTGCATCCCTTGATATCCCTAAAACTTCGTAATAATCTTTTTTGGACAATTTAATCACCTTCCAAGAATAAGCCAAAGCCAATATCAAATCGGCTTTGGCTCATAACTTCTATTTGTTCTTATCATCATCCATTACTTCGTATTCTGCATCTACAACATTATCGTCTTTGCCAGACTCGCCAGTATTTCCTTCCGGATTCGTACCTTCTTGTTGTGCCTCAGCTTGTGAATATAGTTTGGAAGATATATCATAAAAAGCTTTGGTAAGATCATCTGTTGCTTTTTTAATCTCCTCTACGTCATCTTTCTCTAATGCTTTTTTAACTTTTTCTATTTCAGATTTTACCTTATCAGATTCAGTTTTGTCAACTTTATCTCCAAGTTCGTTTAATGTTTTTTCAGCTTGATAAATTAAAGAATCAGCCTTGTTAATAGCTTCGACTTTTTCTTTCTTCTTTTTATCTTGTTCGGCAAACTTGTCGGCATTTTTAACCATTTTTTGTATTTCCTCTTCTGATAGACCTGACGATGAAGTTATCGTTATTCTTTGCTCCTTACCCGTTGCCATATCTTTTGCTGATACATTCACAATTCCGTTAACATCAATATCGAAAGTTACCTCAATTTTGGGAACTCCTCTTGGTGCGGGAGGAATCCCTGTAAGCTGAAATCTACCGAGAGTTACGTTATCGGCAGCCATAGGTCTTTCTCCTTGCAGCACATGAATATCAACAGATGTTTGGTTATCTGCAGCGGTAGTAAAAATCTGACTTTTTGAAGTAGGAATCGTTGTATTTCGTTCAATAAGTTTTGTAAAGACCCCACCTAATGTCTCTATACCAAGAGAAAGAGGAGTAACATCAAGCAATACCACATCTTTAACCTCTCCAGCTAAAACCCCAGCCTGAATAGCAGCACCCAATGCTACTACTTCATCCGGGTTTACACCTTTATGAGGCTCCTTCCCAATAAGTCTTTTTATTGCTTCTTGTACAGCAGGTATTCTAGTAGATCCACCTACAAGAATCACTCTGTCAATTTCATTCGGTTTAAGCCCTGCATCTTCTAATGCTTTTCTTGTGGGACCCATTGTCATTTCAACTAAATCCGCGGTCAGTTCTTCAAACTTAGCCCTTGTCAATGTCATATCTAAGTGTTTAGGTCCGGAAGCATCTGCTGTTATAAAAGGCAAGTTAATATTTGTCATCAGAACACTGGATAATTCTATTTTAGCTTTTTCAGCTGCCTCTTTTAATCTCTGTAATGCCATATTGTCTTTTCTTAAATCTATACCATGATCTTTTTTGAACTCTTCTGCAAGATAGTCGACTATCCTTTGGTCGAAGTCGTCTCCGCCAAGACGGTTATTACCACTGGTAGACTTAACTTCATATACGCCTTCACCTAATTCTAATATTGAGACATCAAATGTTCCTCCACCCAAATCAAAAACTAATATTGTATGATCTCCTTCTTTATCTAACCCATAAGCTAAAGCAGCCGCCGTAGGCTCATTAATTATCCTAAGCACCTCAAGCCCCGCGATCTTTCCCGCGTCCTTTGTAGCCTGTCTTTGACTGTCTGTGAAATATGCTGGCACTGTTATTACAGCATGACTGACTTCTTCTCCTAAATATGCTTCCGCATCCTGTTTTAGTTTTTGAAGTATCATCGCTGAAATCTCTTGTGGTGTATATTCTTTTCCATCTATTACTGATTTATGATCGGTTCCCATATATCGTTTTATTGAAAGAACTGTTCTGTCAGGATTGACAACCGCCTGTCTTTTTGCCGCTGATCCTACCAATCTCTCGCCTGTTTTTGTAAATGCGACGACCGAAGGCGTTATTCGACTTCCTTCTGCATTTGGTATTATAACAGGATCTCCACCTTCAATAACAGCTACAGCTGAATTTGTTGTACCCAAATCTAACCCAATAACTTTCCCATAATTTTTACTCATATTATGACCTCCTTTGAGCTTAATTATTTACAACTACTTTAACCATGCTTGGTCTGATTACTTTAGATTTCATAATATAACCCTTTTGTAAAACCTCAACAATCGTATTGTCAGGGTAATCCTCATCTTGCACCCTCATAACAGCCTCATGATAATGGGGATCAAATTCTTTATCTAATGCCTCTATTTCCTTCACCCCTAACCTTTCAAGAAGCTCTAATATTTGATTTAATATCATATTAACACCTTCTAAAAGAGCATTATTAGATTCTTCATGATCACGTGCAGATTCTATTGCTCTCTCTAGATTATCAATAATCGGAAGCAGTTGCATAATAACATCTTCAACAGCATAGTCAATAATTTCTACTCGTTCCTTATCAACTCTTTTCTTATAATTTTCGAAATCAGCTTGAAGACGCTGAAGCATATTTAAATATTCTTCTGATTCTTTAGTTTTAGCTTTAATTTCTTGTTTTAGTTTATCAATATCATCAAATTCTTCCGTTTCTTTTTGGTTTTCAGCATCCACTGAGTCAGTAGTCTCTTCTTGCAAAAGTTTTTCATCATTCATTCAGTACTCACTCCTTGCTAAAATAACTATTGTTAAAAATCTAAATCATACATATTTTCATTCAATCCCGGCTGTATGTTTTGATCTTTGTCTAAGTTGTCATCTCTTTTCTTAATTATCGTATTAATCCTTAAAATAGCTTCAGCAATTTCTCCCGCAGCTTTTATTGCATAGAGTTTAACCAGTGTCGGATCTAATATACCCATATCGACCATATCTGCTAATTCCCCTGTATCGCAGTTTATTCCAATAGAATACATCTTATTTTCAGTTTGATAGTAAACAACATTTTCCACTTTTTCTAATGGGTTATAACCTGCATTTGTTACAATCTGAGCTAACGGGCTTTTTAAGGCCGCTATTACACAATCTATCCCATAAGCCGCCATACCTTTAACCGTTTCTCGCTGTTTTTCTAGTTCTCTTGCTACGGCTATTTCTATAGCTCCTCCACCCGGGACTACCCCTCCTTTTATTGCAGCTTGAACTGCTGAAGCAGCATCTTTTGCTATCCTTTCTCTTTCCCCTACAACCTCTCTCGTTGCAGCCCCTACTAATACTGTCGCCATTGGCTTGCCTTTTCCTGAAAGAAGTCTAACTTGATCTAATTTCTCATCTTCGTATACTTTTTCCACAGTACCTAAGTACTTTTCGATTTCGACCGGGTCTTTCTTTAAGCCCGTTCTCTTAATCATTCTCGCTCCTGTATGTTCCGCTGCTCTCCGAAGATCCTTGGATAAGACCCTTTCTATAACCATAATACCAGCATCTGTGAATAGTTCTTCAACATCTCTTGTTATACTTTTATCAACCATAACCAATTTTACGCCTAGATTTACAATCTTATATAAGTTTTTACGGAATTCTTCTTGCAGCTCCAAATATTTAGTAAATCCTTTTTCAGTTGTTAATGCTTCCTCTCCCAGTTCTTCAGGTTCCAAAGCATCATCAACAATTAAAACTTTAACATCTTCTAATTCTTTCGGCATATCCTTATTAACTCTTCCTTTGTTTATCAAAACACCCATGAAAACTTCATTTTCAGCGCCTGCTTGAGCTATAATTGTATCAGATAATTTAAAACTTTCATCCTTGATCTTATCTTCTCCGATTAATTGTGCTGCTTTAACCACTAATTCTGCAATATCATCATGCTCTCTACCTGCTGACAATGCAATTTTTTTTAATACCGGATCATTTATCTCTTCTACATTACAGCTCTTTTGTTTAATAACTTCACAAGATTTATTTATACCTATTTTTATACCTTCGACAATACGTGCAACAGGCACACCCCGAATAATTTGGTTTGCTCCTTCAGTTACCAAGCTGCCTGCCATAATAGTTGCGGTAGTTGTGCCATCGCCTATTTCTTCCTGCTGTGCCTTAGCAATACTTATTAACATTTTAGCTGCTGGATGATTGATGTCCATCTGTTTAAGTATTGTGAAGCCGTCATTTGTTATAGTAACTTCACCAAATCTGTCTACAAGCATAATATCGAGACCTTTAGATCCTATAGTTCCTTCAACAGCAGATGCCACAGCCCTTATTGCATTTGCATTAGTTATAAGCGCAGCAAGTCTGTCATCTACTTCGCTATTTGCTGCCTGATTTATGTTCAAATTTACTCCCTCCCATATTGTTTATAGTTGGTAATTACTTGTCGTCATTAAATAATTCTGAAAAGATTTTATTCATAATCAATTTTATATAATCAACCACAGAAATTACTTTTGAATAATCCATGCGCGTTGGACCTAATACTCCTATTATGCCTATTGTTTTCCCAGCAACCTTATAAGTCGTAGTAATTAAGCTACAATCTTGAACCAGCTCATACTTATTTTCAGAACCGATTGTAACAACTAAGTCTTCATTGGAAAATGAGGCTTCTGTTAATATATTATAAAGTATTTGCTTTTCTTCTAGAAACAATAAGAATTTCTTTGCTTTATCAATATCTTTGAATTCCGGATGGCTTAATAGGTTTGTAGCTCCCCCTAAATAGATCTTGTTTCCATCTAATTTGTTAAGACTTTGAATTGTAATATTCATTACCAAATCAATAACATCGTCCATATTTATGATTTCTTTTTTAAGTTTACTTAATAAGCTTGGAGTTATTTTATTGATAGATAGACCTTGGACCTTAGAATTTATTAAGTTTGAAATACGTGTCAAATCACTCCCTGTAAACTCTATTGGTACTTTGATAAAACAATGTTCTACCAAGCCCGTATTAGTAACAACAATTACTAAAGCTTTGCCCTCGTCTATTGGTAATATCTGTAGATGTTTTAATGAGCTCTTATTAAGCTGTGGCCCTAATACTAGAGAAGTATAGTTAGTCATATCAGATAATACCTTAGTAGCTTGTTCAATTACATCTTCTATTTCAGTGATTTTTTTCTTAAAAACACCTGATATTTCAGAAATTTCTTTTTCCGTAAGTTTTTCATTTTTCATTAAAAAGTCAACATAAAACCTATAACCTTTATCAGAGGGCACTCTACCAGACGAAGTATAGGGCTGTTCCAAATATCCCATTTCTTCTAAATCAGCCATTTCATTTCTTATTGTGGCAGGGCTTATACCCATATTGTATTTTCGGGCAATAGTTCTTGATCCAATAGGCTCGGCAGAAAAAATATAGTCATCAATTATCGCTTTTAATATAAACCTTTTCCTTTCGTCTAGTTTCATAAACCCCACCTCCTTATATTTTTTTATTAGCACTCTATCCAGGAGAGTGCTAATCGCTTAATAAAAAAATAACATTTAAAAGATCTTTTGTCAAGACCAAATAAAAAGTATAATATTATTATGGTATAAAATTAACAAATACTTCATTTGCAAAATCAAGCCCTAGTTTAGTAAGTTTGATATGTGTTTGCGTCTCTTCAATAAGCCTCGAGTTTTCTAATAGTTCTATTTCTTTTCTATATAGATCTTTGATATCAACGCCAAACCTATTAAAAAACTCTATCTTATCCAAACCGGCTGTAAGCCTTAGATTCATAATTATTGTTTCTGATATTTCCAATCCTTTAGATATGCTCTCTTTATCCTTTATGGGTGGTCTGTTCTTCAAAGAGAATACTTCTATATACTTTTCTAAGTCTTCCTCATTATGATATCTTTTTTTACAAAAATGAGAGTGAGATGCCGCACCTATACCGATATATTCTTTATTCTTCCAATAGAGTATATTATGCCTGCATTCTTTCCCGGGAAATGCAAAATTAGATATTTCGTAATGATTATAACCCCTTGATGTTAAAAAATCTATCAAAAAATAATACATTCCCCTTTCTTTTTCCTCCTCTGGCAGTTTTATAATACCGCTTTTGTACTGATCATATAATAAAGTCCCCTCTTCGATTTTAAGGCTGTATGCAGAGACATGTTCAGGCCTTAGTGCTGTGACTTTTTTTAAGGTTTCTTCCCATTGTTCCCCAGTTTGACCCGGCAGTCCGAAAATCAAATCTACATTAATGTTGTCAAATCCTTCTTCCCGTGCAGCTAAAAATGCCCGTTCAAATTGGCCGGGAGAATGTATCCTGCCCATATTTTTTAATAAATGAGTTTGATATGCTTGTAAACCAATACTCAGACGATTTACTCCTGCATTTTTGAGCTTATGCAACTTCTCCTTAGTTATAGAATCTGGGTTTGCTTCTATACTTATTTCCAATTCATTATATACCCTAAAAGTCTTTAATGCTGATTCAATAATATGTTCCAATTGTTCCGGTTGCAAAATGGTCGGCGTTCCACCACCAATATATATAGTTCTAATTTTTCGTTTAGAACAATAATCCTTGTAGAAGTCCATCTCTTTCTTTAATGTTTCAATATATTGAGGAATGAAGTACTCCATGTTTATATATGAAATAAAATCACAATAATTACATTTCTTTTTACAAAAAGGTATATGAATATATAAGCCAAACCCTTTATCTTCCATACTTACCGTTTCTCCTCAGTCGATTTTTAGTACTGACATAAAAGCTTCTTGTGGAATTTCTACATTGCCTACCTGTCGCATCCTCTTTTTACCTTCTTTCTGTTTTTCTAGTAATTTTCGCTTACGGGTAACATCACCACCATAACATTTGGCAAGTACATTCTTACGAAGTGCTTTTATAGTCTCCCTGGCAATTATCTTTCCTCCTACTGCCGCTTGAATTGGCACCTCAAACATATGCCTGGGTATAGATTCCTTTAATTTTTCAGCAATACGTCTGCCCAAATAGTAAGCTCTATCTTTATGAACTATAAAAGATAATGCATCAACCGTTTCATTATTTATCAGAATATCTAGCTTTACAAGATCAGATTTTTTATATTCCAGGAACTCATAATCAAAAGATGCATATCCCTTTGTTCTAGATTTCAAAAGATCAAAGAAGTCATAAATTATTTCATTTAACGGCAGTTCATAAGATATTATTACTCTATTTTCATTTATATAATTCATACTTTTGAAAATGCCTCTTTTTTCTTGACATAATTCCATAACAGCACCTACAAACTCATTTGGGAGCATTATAGTTGCTAATACAAACGGCTCTTTAATTGCTTTGATTTCAGATATATCAGGGAAATTAGTCGGATTATCTATGCGGACAATCTCACCACTATTTTTCTCGATTTCATAAATAACACTTGGTGCTGTTGTAACCAAATTTAAATTGAACTCTCTTTCCAATCTTTCTTGAATTATCTCCATATGCAAGAGCCCCAAAAAACCGCAACGAAAACCAAAACCTAATGCAGCAGAAGTTTCAGGTTCAAAAATTAATGAAGCATCATTTAACTGCAGTTTTTCCAAAGCTTCCTTAACACTCTCATAATCTCCACCATCAGCCGGATATATACCACAAAAAACCATAGGGTTGATCTTCTTGTATCCCGGCAGTGGTTCTGTCGCGGAGTTTTCAGCTTCTGTTATAGTATCTCCTATCCTGATATTCTTAACATCTTTTATCCCTGCAGCTAAATAACCTACTTCTCCTGCTTTAAGCTCTTGTATTTCCAACATTTCAGGATTGAATATTCCAACCTCATTCACTTCGAATACTTTATTATTTGACATCATCCTTATATTCATGTCCTTTTTAATAGAACCATCAACAATTCTAACATATGCAATTACACCTTTGTATGGGTCATAATGTGAATCAAATATAAGGGCTCTTAACGGCTTATCAGGTGAACCCTTAGGCTCCGGAATTTTGTTTACAATACTTTCTAATACTTCTTGTATGCCCACCTTTTCTTTGGCAGATACTAAAATAGCCTCTGAAGCATCAATTCCTATAACATCTTCGATTTCTTTTTTTACCCTTTCTGGCATTGCACTAGGTAAATCTATTTTGTTGATAACAGGCACTATTTCTAGATCATGTTCTAACGCTAGATAAACATTAGATAGCGTCTGAGCTTCTATTCCTTGAGCCGCATCAATTACAAGTATAGCTCCTTCACATGCAGCAAGGCTTCTAGAAACTTCATAAGTAAAATCTACATGCCCGGGGGTATCAATTAAATTCAAATAATATTCATTACCATCATTTGCCTTATAAGTAAGTCTGACAGCTTGAGCTTTTATAGTTATACCCCTTTCCCTCTCCAGTTCCATTTTATCGAGAACTTGATCGACCATCTTCCTTTCAGATAACATGCCAGTAAACTCCAAAAGTCTATCAGCTAGTGTAGATTTACCATGATCAATATGGGCAATAATTGAAAAGTTCCTAATTCGTTCTTGTCTAGACATAATTAATTAGTTGCCTCCTTTAAGCCATAAACCTAATAAAAATTATAGCATTAATCTTCTTTTAATCAAGAATAGAATTCTTTTACTGATACTATTGTATCAAAGAAAAGCAGTTATTGGTGATTTTTTATCACTTTTGATAAGACATCTGCAAAAAGTTCAGCAGATTTTAAAGCTTCTTCTAATGTGTTACCGTGGCTCCCTATTTCAACTAAAATGGCTTTTTCTAAAAGATGTTGATTAAATCTCTCATTCCTTATATTTATTTTTCTGCTTAAACCTTTATAAAGATTATCCATAGTTTGTTGAAGTGCCAATGTAAACTGATAATTTTTTTTCCAGTTGGGGTGTGTGAAAAGTTTATCTGTTCCTACAACAAACATGATTCTGGCCACTTCTTGTCCGTCTATATTAACCGTGGTAGCTTCCCTAGATCGAAGCCTATCTACATAAGGGGCATCCCTATGTAAATCAATAGCTATTTGAATTGATGGATATGCTTTTAAGTTTTTCTCGAAGGTTTGTAAAGAATTTGTATAGGACATCATATATGAAGGGATGTCATTCATAGTTTTATCGTGGATTACTTTTATACCATACTTGTTTTCCAGACATCTTTTAAGTTCTTCTCCTACTCGAACTACAGTTATATCTAGATTTTTGCTGTGATATGAAGATTCTTTTGAACTAAATACTTCCTCTACTGATTCACTGTAGCATTCAGTAGAATGTGAATGATAGATTAAAACAAGTGGTTCATCTATATTTAAATTATTCTGAAGAGGATTATCTTTTCTAGAAGGCCCTTCGGTTTGTTGTAGTTCTTTATCATCTAACCCACTTTTGTTTGGAGCATCTTCTAAAATGATATTTTCGGAATAGGGCAGTTCGATACCAGGTGTCATAACTGACTGAGTCTCAACAAAATAGAATAAGGGCAACTGAGCCGTAATAAGACTGGAAGGTTCTTCAAAATCTATATCTGTTAACAAGTAAAATAGGGTATTAATAAGTCCTGAAGGTGTTTTATCAACAAACTGGCTGTTGGTTATTCCTATATATGGAAAACCTTGATTTAATGTAGTAATTAATATTTTTTCTATTTTGATAAAATTATTAATACTAGATATTTCTACTCCACCTAAACTAAGCAGCTTATATAAAAAAAAGAGGATAAGAAAAACAAATATTAAGATTGATATATAGTAGACACTTTTTTGTATTTTAATTATCTTTATATTTACCAAGAATATCGACCCCCTCCTTAAGTTATATTCTTTTTTACATAAAAAAATGAGGCGTGTTGCCTCATTTTTTTACTGAAGATATCTTGTTACTTCATCAAATGTTATACCGGGATGTAAAGCAGTGTTAAGCCCACCTGCTAATATACGAGACAAATCTTCTATTATAGTATCTATTTCCTTAGGAGTAACCATTAAATTGCCAACAAAAGGTGAAATAACTTCCTTTATAAGCCTATATTTTTCTACTTTATCTGTTTGTTTCAAAAGATTATAAAATGAAGAGCCTTCTTGAGTCTGCGCTATTAAAGTATCCAAAAGCATATCAATAGTATCATTAGCCATAGTTGGAGCATCAACAACAGTTGGGATACCGATTGCTATTACCGGCACTCCTAAGTTATCTTCTGTTATAGCCATCCTCTTATTTCCTATACCCGATCCGGGATGAATACCAGTGTTTGATATTTGGATAGTTGTGCTGACTCTTGACATACTCCTAGATGCAAGAGCATCTATAGCAATGACAAGATCTGGCTTAATTTTTTCAACAACTCCTTGTATAATTTCACCGCTTTCTATCCCGGTAATTCCAAGTACACCCGGTGAAAAAGCACACAGTGATCCTAACTTTCTTTCTGTATTACCTTCTTCTGATTCATCTATTATATGTCGCGTAATAAGTAATTTTTCTACTACTTTAGGTCCCAGTGAATCAGGTGTCACATTCCAATTGCCTAATCCAATTACCATAGTTGCTGCATTATCCGATAAGTGAGTTAGATTCATTATTTCATCAGCAAAATTTTTGCTTACTTCTTCTTGTAAAATAACATCCTTCTCTCTAAGGCGTGGAACTTCCAGAGTAACATAATCTCCTATTGGTTTGCCCATTATATCCACAGCTTCTTCAGTTTTTATTTTTACCCTTGTTATCTTTATGTCTTCGGATTTGTCAACATCAACTTCCACTCCCGGTATTTCTTTTGGATAATCTTTCTCAATTAGTTCTCGTGCTTCAATTGCTAAATCGGTTCTAATAGTTAACAAATCTATCTCTCCTCTATAACAATGTTTCTGTAATTTCCTTATTTCCGTTGGAACAAATTGATCTGCCACACCTATAATAACAGATGCTAAGAGCGCTCCCCACCAAGTAACATTGATTGTAGGAACTATATACTGCGAAAGATAAATAACAACAGCTGCTGAGATAAATCCTACTAAACCGCGGTTTTTCGGAGATATTTTCTCCCCCAAAATACTTTCAACAACAAAACCTAATACAGAGATAACAACCGCAGCAAGTAATGCACCGGTAAAACCAGCGACACTGAAGCCTGGAATTAAGAAACTTATCAGCATTAAAACTAATGCTGAAACAATAAACCTAATAATTAAACCAAGCATATTCTTCACCTCCTAATGAATCAATAATCGTACTTTTATAGTAACCCTATATGATTTATAATATACTAATGCAATATGTATAAAATAAAAATTAACTCGTAAAACCATATCTGTTTTGTATCTCTGTCAATAATCTTTAAAAGTGTCACCTAAAAAGCATGGTTTTTATTCAGTGAAAATGTCACCTCTTAAGCCACAAAAAATATTTACATTAGACTATATTCTTTTATGGATTTATTTATTAACA